>NZ_JBMKHT010000005.1:0-149100 GCF_049238165.1 Enterobacter cloacae complex sp. IR5422
CAGGGCCAAAATCAGCCACGAAGAGACGATTTTGGGCTGAAAATTGGAAAATTGAGCCACAGGACGTCGATAAAGGACGGTTTGGGGCGTCATATCGGGAGCTGCGGACCACTTAATCGCAACTTCCCTAAAGATGGTTATATTATCAAGAAAGATTTAAACTATCTATGGGTACAGGATAAAGATCAGCTTGCTATTCTTAGTAACATTGAATTGCTTAAATCTAAGTACATTACGAACACGATTACTTTCAATACCTATGTAACAGATTTGAAAGTATATGATGTGTTTACAATTGATTTTTCTGAAGCAGGTTTTAGTAATAACAAATATCGCGTAATTCAACGTACTGTACCAATGACTGTTGATAAAGCGGGTATTATTCAGATTACAGCAATTTCGTATGATGATGGTATCTATCAAGGAAAAGATCCGGGGCAATTCCCACAGGATGGATTAACAAATCTACCTAACCCAACATATGTACAACCGCCAACGAATCTACAGGCTCAACGCTTAGGGGCTACAGCATCAGGTAATACAGTACTGTTAACATGGGATCTTAGTCAGGATACAACTGTACGTGGTTATAAGATTCGTTATAAACGCAGTGATTCCAGTGTGTGGATCAACATTGGTAACGTAGGGCAGTACTCTACGAGTTTTGAGATATTAAATCTTCTATATGGTGTACAGTACGATTTTGCTATTGAGGCTTATAACACATTAGGTTATTCATCAGATTTAGTAGCTATCTATAATCAAACACCACAAGTTATTTTCGCATTGCCGAAGATTACTAGCCTTGATATGGTGAATGATGATGTGGGTTTAAACCAGACTTATGCTCAAGATTTTATTTTCCGTTGGGATGATCAGGCTAACTTAGCCGTAAATGGTAAAACCTTTGCCGATTTCTTCAAATACTATGAAATCCGTGTATATGACCGTTATCGTAATTACATCACGTCATATTACACCACTACAAGCAATTGGACGTACTCATATTCAATGAATACCAGTGATGGCCTAAGCCGTTACCGTGTGTTTGGGATCATCGCTCATGGTTGGGGTACTGGTATCTATAGTGAAGAAGTTCAGATTGAAGTTAGTAACCCACAGCATCCACAGTTGTTAGGTATCAATTTGAAGAGTGGTTATGATTCCGTGTTCATTGACTGGACAGAATCAAACGTACCTGATTATGCGGGGGTAGTTCTTCAAATCGCACTTGATGAGGGCTTTAGCTCAGGTTCTAAGTACTTTAGCAGTGCTAACCGCTATTCAGCATCGTTTGGTATTGAAGATGGCTCATGGTTCGCACGTGTGGCAGCCTATGACGTGTTCGGACAGGATGAATTGGTATGGTCGCCTACTATCGGTTTTAACCAAAACACGAAAGTACCGTACAGTAAATTGAACGAAGACGTTATTGATAGCCTACTTAACAGTGATACGGCTACTGGCATTGTTGAGAAACAGATCGTAGATGAACTTGGTTCACGCTGGCAGCTACAGGTATCAAACAACGGTAACGTAACGGGCATTGCCTTAGCAGCAGATGAAAAAACATCGGTGTTTACCGTCATGGCGGATCGCTTTAGCATCATCAGTACAGACAGTGCCAAGCTATCAGACAGGGTATATCCGTTTGTGGTTCAGGGTGGTAAGACTTATATCAACTCAGCGGTGATAGCATCAGCGAGCATCAATGAGGCTATGATAAATAACCTTTCCGTTTCCCGTGCGAAAATTCAGGATGCCGCAATAGACAATACGAAAATCGCCAATGCCGCAATCCGTAACGCCCACATTATGGACGGCGTGATCGACTCAGCGAAGATTAGCCAGCAGATACAATCCAGTAATTGGGATGGTGTGAATGGTTGGGCTATCAATAAAAATGGTAATGCCTGGTTTGGTAACGTATCTGTACGTGGAAATATACAGGCAACATCTGGTGTACTGAATAACGTTACTATCAATGAAAACTGTAACATTCTTGGTACTCTAAGTGCCGCACGTATCGTTGGTGATATTTGCCGTCCACAATCAACTGGTATCAACCCTGTACCGTTTATCTTTGGCTCTAAGACTGTATCAGGTGGGCAGGCCGCATTAAATCCAGTAGCTAACCAACACTATATAGCATTGCGTATACGTGGTGAAGATTTTCCACGTTATTTTGATAGTGATTTATCAATTGGTTTAACCTCATATGAACGTCAATACTTCTATATTCGTATGGGTGGTGATGGAATCGGTTTAACTAATCTCTATTATTATGATGCTGGTAACGGTGGTAGTTCTACATCTTTCAGATTGAATTCTATATATGTTCCGCCTGTAGGTCGTGGTAACTGGAATTATATCTATGTGATGTGTACAACTTCACGTAGTGGTATTGCTTCACTTAATGTTCCTGCTAACTGGTCATCATTCTTATATCGTGCTGGTGATCAGCCTTTATATAATGCGTAATAAATACTATTACCAAAATATAAAATAGGGAAGTACTAAATGGGTATGGGAACAATTCTTGCTTTGGTTATTAGTGGTTTAGTGCTGATATATACTATTTTCCGTGACAATACAAAAGATACTACTGACTTACTAAGTCGTGTATCTGATATTGAAACTACCATTGCGGTACAAGATAGTAACATTACACGTCTAAGCGACGAACAAGACAAGATGAAAGAAACCTTGCGAAATCTTGAAATTCAAATTCACGAATTGGATATCAAACTTGAAAGGATTATTACTATTCTTGAACAATCAAAGCAGTAACAAAAAAAAGGGATAGTATCAATTATGGTACTATCCCTTTTTCTTATTTGTTGGTTAATTGTGCGATCATCGCATTAACTCTATTTGGTGTCTGACGATACCATAAACTATCTTTCGCTTGTTTAATTGCTTCGGGGTAGTTGGCATCACGTAGTGCCTCAATCATCTTTTTAAACTTCATCGTTCCAGATAGGCCAAGTTGAAAAATCATGATGATCATGAAGTCTTGCCAATCTTTTGGAATGATTAGGTTTAGTTTACTTAGATGGCTTTCTGCTATAGCAATATCTTTATCAAGTAGGTGAAGTGCTTCTACTTCAGTAATACCATTATTGAAATTGTCACCTTGTAGTACTTTATGCCCGAATCCTACGGTTAAGAACCCTTCACTATCCTTATATGGATAATACTTGTTGTTTCTAAAGTACCCCATACGTGTTTGATATGCTCGTGATCCCTCATAATCTATTAGTCGTGTTTTTATATCCATTGAATAAATACCTTATGATAATTTTTATAAGGTATTTATATGGAAGCATGGCAATACAACGAAGATTGGAGTGAGAAGGAATTAACAAACGGTAGTTATGTAGGATTCGTGTATTTGTTCCAATTTGAAGATAACACAAGCTACATAGGTAGCAAACAGATGTACAAGAGAGTTAAGGACATTACTAAACTAAAAGATAATTCAATAGAAAACGGATGGCGTGAGTACAGTTCAAGTTCAAAGATAGTTAATTCCAAGATTGAAGAAGGGGTGAATTATACTCGAACCATTTTGTGGGCTTTCCCTTCGATGAAAGAAACACTTTTTGTAGAAACAGCATTAATTATAAACGAAGGACTAAAAACGGGTAATCTAAACCTTGCTGTAATGCATAAGGCAAGATTACCAAGTGGGAAAGATGCTGTACGTATTCGCGGAATCCTTCAATCATTATATGAAATACTCAATTAAGGAATAGATATGGCTTGGAGAAACAGCAATAGCCCTAGTGATATGAAGCGATTCATAAACAAGAATAGCCCAAAGATAGGACAAGAATTTAAGAAAGAATTAAGTAGCCGTATGCGTATTGTTACACAGCACATTCAAAGAAAGATTGATAATGATGTTGCGGGTGGTGGTGTCGCGTTTACTGGAAAGAGTATGTACTTTAACTTTAGAAAGATAAGTGAGTTCAATACAGTGAACCAAATCATTCTATTACCTAATCAAACATCATATCTAAAGTACATTCTTGATCCAGCATATAAACGTGTTAATGAAGGTAAGATTATACCGTACCAGAATGCTAAGTTAACTAAGCAAGGTAACATTACACAGCTACGTTCAAGAACCAAGAGTGATAAATACAAAAAGGTGAAGAGTAGGAACGGTAACACGTACTTAATCGACACTACCAAGAAATCCTCTAAACGTAATCCTAAACTGGCACGTGAACAAAGGGTGATTGGTTATTATGGTTCCGTTGGTAGAAAACCATTGTTTGATTTCTATGATGAAACCGAGAAGCAAGTAATAGAACAATTAAGAACATTACGCGGTACGTTTGATTACCGTTGGAGGAAGTAAGATGGATAACTTAGAAAATTTCCCATGTTATGATCATTCTGTACTAACAGATTTTTCTTTTCAGACAATACAACCTGTAAGTGTTACATTAACATATGATAAAGCACTATCTGGTAGTAAGCTCATAAAAAAGAAAGTAGATAAAACAAAAGGTGATTTAGTCGTATATAGCTTCCATCATCATACAACACCTAAAGTAAATGAAGATGATGTATTGATGGTTGAATTAATGAAAGAACAAGTAGAAGTAAAGGTACTATTATCTTACAACCACATCTTTAAAGGTCATCGCGTAGTTTCTTGTGTTTGCCAAATACAAGGATAACATATGTTAAGTATTATCATTGACCTTATCAAAAACGGTATAAGTCTTATCAGTAAGAACAAAACCGAAGTTGCTAAGTCAAAAGACGAACTTGAAACAGAAAAAACAAGTGAAGCACAGGAAACAAACCGTGAAGAGATCAAGGCTGGAAAAGGCTGGAGATCATTTTTAGGTTATGCGTGTACTGGTATTCTTGTTTATAACTATATCTTAGTACCTATCTTAGATTACTTTGGTATCGTTTTATTCTCATTCCCACTATCTGACATTATCAGAATCATCATTTTGTTACTTAGTGGTAACTAATTAGAAAGCCCCTTATGGGGCTTTTTTTTAAATTAAGTGGAGAAAATGCATAATGATTACAATCTAATTATAAAACATTGATAGTCGGTAATGCTTTTGATATGTATATTGCCATTTTTCAGTATGTCTCTTGATAACTCATAGACTATGCTGATAATCTAAAAAAGTATAAATGAGCTTCGAGGCTATTATGAAAAATGAAAATGATGTATCCAAAGAAGAGATGTTAAGTACAATAGTGGCACAAGCAAAAGAGTACGCAGCGATCGACTTTGAACAACTTGAAAGAGATGGTGTCATTAAAAAAATCAGGGGAGGTTATCTGGTTGTCAAGCATAGTAAACTACCTGATGCGGCTAGAAAGTTAATGAAATCACTTAAGTCTACGAAAGATGGTGTACAAATGATTATCAGTAAGCCTCCAAAGTCTTTTCTTGATTTAGGGAAGTGATTATGTAGGCCTCTTAACCGAGGCCATTTTCATTTGGGAGTATTTATATTAATCATGACGTTTTGCTGATTAGCATAAAGTTTTACATCGTTATCATGAAAAGCTATCGTCAATTCTAAACTTTCTGTTTCTTTTAAATTTAATGACTGCCTGATTTCTTTCTGATTGGTTTGGACTATCTGAGAGTAATAGTCTACCATTCTTTGAATATACATTAATCTACGTACGTCATGGAAACTATCACCATTAGTCATAGTTCCAAATAGTTGATAAACAGTTCCATCTTCCATTTGCATAGCATAGTTACAATGAGCATTTCGTAATGCCATGCGTTGTTTAGTATCTAAATTATGTCCTGTTATACCTTTCACTCTAAAGTGCTCTATAGATTCAGGAAGATACTTATGAATTTTTTTTATCAGATTTTCATTTACCCAAACATCAGAATATCCTCTTCCATGAGGCATAATGTCTATGAAAATGACGGCGTTTTCAAAAAACATACAAAATAAAACAGGACCTGTTCGCTTAAAGAATCCATTTTTAACGGGTTCTTCAGAAAGATGTAGGTGATGAATATTCCAAGAGTTTAATAGTAGGTCGTTGTAAATGTATTTTGTTGTACTCAAGGAAAGATGCGGATTTATTGTTAACCCAAGGGTAAGTTTCCTCTTGATGGATTCATATGCCTTTTCTGTTTCTTCAGGTACTTGAATTCCTGGTAGTTCGATTACTAATCTTCTTTTATCGCTTGGTATTCTTCTTTGTAAGGCGAAAACAGCTTTTAAATTTTCAATTGTTGTTAAGCTATCATCATATTGAAAACCAAACTGAGCTAACTGTTCATCAATATAAGTTCGCATTCCATTTTCAGGTGTGAATTTTATCATATCGAACATCCCTGTTTCAGTTTCACGCTGTAATTTTTTCTACTGAAAAGTACTGGTTTAATACATCAGCAATTCCAGTTTCTGTATTGTTACCTATTACTAAATCAGCACACGCTTTCACTTCATCAACAGCGTTACCCATAGCAACACCCAGGCCAGCAGTCTCCAGCATACTTAGATCGTTGAAATTATCACCAAAGGCCATAACCTGGCTCATAGATAAGCCTTGCGATTCTACCCATTGTGCCAGGCGTTTACCCTTACTGTTTCCGGCTTGTGCTATGTCTACTTGGTCGTGCCAAGACCATTCACAAGCAAGGCCAAGCTCACGCTCTACGATCTGACCAAAGCGATGTAGTTTTTCAGTATCAGAATCAGTAAGGGCGAATTTCCATATAGCATCAACATTTTGAGAGGCTTCACTCAGAGAGGGTACTTGTTTGAATACTGGACGTTGTGACTCTGGAAGAGATTTAGCCCAATTTTCTGTACGGATAATATGCCCCGTTGGATTTTGATAAAACATGGCATCATCGGCATACATCAGACTATGAACATTGTAACTATCAAGTAGGTTTACTAATTGAGTAGCTTGTTCTGGTTGTAATGGGTCTGAGGCAATAACTCTTTTTTCGGCGTAATCGTACAATAAAGCACCGTTACAACATATAGCTGGTGTATTCAGTGCTAATGCCTGATAAAAAGGATGGATGGCTACAAAGTGCCGTCCGGTAACTATGACAACCTTTGCCCCTGATTTACGGGCATTCTGTAGGGCAGTTAATGAGGCTGGTAAAATAGTTTTTTCTGGCGTCAATAAAGTGCCGTCCAGATCAAGGGCGATTACCTGATAGTCCATGTAGTGATTCACCTGATTTTGGTATGTAGTTTTTCCGATAGTACACCGCTTTGCGGCTACGACGAAACAAGGTGAAGAGAGTCTTGTTGAGCACTGGAACAACGTTGGATACTGGCGTATTGCCCTGGATTGGTGAAAATGTTGTAATAAGCGTCACACACTCAAATAAGTGCCATTACAACAAATTGCAGGTGTATCTAACGCCAGTGCCTGATAAAAAGGGTGAATGGCTACGTGATGTCGACCCGTTACGATAAGGAGTTGATATCCCGCTTCCTGCGCGCGTTTAAGCGCTTCCAGAGAAGAGGGGAGAAGGGTTTTTTGCGGCGTCAGTAAGGTACCGTCTAAATCCAGAGCAATCACACGCGAGGTCATCTGTTTTCCCGGGTTAATATTGAATTTACGTTTTGATGGGATGGTACACCGAGAGGCGAAGGCTTCAAAATTCCTGTCGACAATTCAGCATTCACCGTCAAAAGTTAATTACTTTCATGCGCAGTGAGGAGTGAATATTCATGAAACAAACCGTTTATACCGCCAGTCCTGAAAGCCAGCAGATCCACGTCTGGCGCTTAAATACCGAAGGGACACTCACGCTGGTTCAGGTTGTTGATGTGCCAGGCCAGGTACAGCCGATGGTCATCAGCCCGGATAAACGTTTCTTGTACGTGGGTGTGCGCCCGGAGTTTCGCGTGCTGGCCTATCGCATCTCTCCGGACGACGGCGCGCTGACGTACACTGCCGAAGCGCCGTTGCCGGGCAGTCCAACCCATATCTCAACCGATCGTAAAGGCAACTTTGTCTTCAGCGGCTCGTATAATGCGGGCTGCGTCAGCGTAACGCGTCTGGAAGATGGCATTCCGGTCGAAACCGTGGATGTGGTGGAAGGGCTGGAAGGCTGCCACTCGGCGAATATCTCTCCGGATAACCGCACGCTGTGGGTGCCTGCCCTGAAGCAGGATCGTATCTGCCTGTTCACCCTGAGCGACGATGGTCACCTGGTGGCGCAGAATCCAGCTGAAGTCACGACGGTAGAAGGTGCAGGCCCGCGTCATATGGTCTTCCATCCGAACCAGCAGTACGCCTATGTGGTCAACGAACTGAACAGCTCCGTGGACGTATGGGAGCTGAAAGATCCAAACGGTCAGATTGAGTGCGTGCAGACGCTGGATATGATGCCGTCTGATTTCTCCGACACCCGCTGGGCGGCGGATATTCACATTACGCCAAATGGCCGTCATCTGTACGCCTGTGACCGCACCTCCAGCCTGATCACCGTGTTTAGCGTTTCCGAAGACGGCAGCGTGCTGGCGATTGAAGGCTTCCAGCCGACGGAAACCCAGCCGCGCGGCTTTAATATCGATCACAGCGGCAAATACCTGATTGCGGCGGGGCAGAAATCCCACCACATCGCGCTGTATGAAATTAAAGGCGAGCAGGGGCTGCTGGAAGAGAAAGGGCGCTACGCCGTAGGCCAGGGGCCGATGTGGGTGGTGGTTAACGCTCACTAAGCGGCTTAAACAAAAAACCTCGCGAATGCGAGGTTTTTTTATGCCCGGTGGCAGTGCGTTTACCGGGCTTACATAACCTGTAGGCCGGGTAAGGCAAAGCCGCCACCCGGCAAAAGGACAGCTTACTGCTTCGGCTCAGCAACCACTTTGCTACCCAGACCGCGGTTGTTGTACTCCCACATACGGTTGAAGTTAGCGTCGTTCAGGTTGCGCTGCACGTTCCCTTTATCGTCCACCGCACCGGTATTGCCGGAGAACGGACGTTTAGAGATCGCCGCATCCGCCCACGGCTTCGCCATGTTGAAGCCTTCGTTGATCACGCTGTCGCGGATCACCACCTGACCGTTGGTCGCTGCGTCCACGTCCAGGGAGCGTCCCAGCTGCGCCACGCCGTCACCGGCAGCGTTAAAGCGGCTGTTCACGGCCAGGAAGCCGAAGAAGAGGTTCGACGGGGTTGCCGGAGCAAACACGTAACCTTCCTGCTGGGTACGTGAGTTCACCACGCGGAAATCGGTGTTATCAAATACCACCGCGCCGCGGCCGGACACCAGATCCACGTCACCTTCAACGTAGCTGTTGGTTACCAGCGTACGGGTCAGACGGTTATTCTGCAGGGTGTTCTGCACGCCGCTGTTGGTCACGAAGAAGGTGTTCTGACGACCCAGAATGTTCACGTTGTTAATCTGAACCTTATCGCCATCGCTGCGCAGCGCGACCGCCTGGTGGTTACCGGCGTCAACGCTGTCGCCCAGGGTATTCTGGATGGTCAGGTTCTGCAGCTGCAGACCGTTATTCTGAGACCAGAATACCGCTGAGCACATCACGCCAACGGTGGCGGAACGCTTGCTCTGGCAGTTATCAAACATGTACCACGCCGGTTTGCCCGGCATATATTTACCGGCCGGGTTCACCAGGTGACGCCAGGTGTTGCTGTCGATTTCAGAATCAATCGCCAGGCCAATTTTTACGTCGATTGCTTTTTCGCCCAGACCGTAAAGCGTAATGCTGCCCGGTGCCGCCGGAACATAGACGGTGCCTTCATATTCGCCTGGCAGGATCGCGATGTACTGGCGAGACGCGCTGTGTTTCGTGATGGCAGCATCAACCGCAGCCTGAATAGAGGTATGCGTTACGCCCTGCGCACCTGCCGGGCCAACCACGAAGTCAGGCTGTTTCGGCAGGTTAATCGAAGACGGGGTCCACGGCGCAGCGTTAGGATCCATCGACGAGAAGTAGTGCGCACGGTCGAAGTTCTTCGCTTCATCAGCGGACAAAATCGGGCGGGAGGCGGTACCGGGCGCGACCTGCTCAGAAGGGCGCTGATCCGGTGGGGTTGAACTGCATGCGGATAAGGTCACGCCAAAGGCGAGCGCTAACGCCAGACGGGAAATCCTGGAAATGTTCAAGGTGAAGCTCCTGGGTATGCAAGTCTTTACGGGATAGACGAAATAGCCTGCTTTTTTATACTAAGTTGAGCGAAACGGGAAGATAAAAAGGGTAAAAGTTGCATTTTTAGCCCTGGAGCGGCGGGTAAGTGATCACAAATAAATAACATTTTCCGCAAAGTCGGTTGACAGCAGACAACAGATGAAAATAAATGTCTATACAACCCATGACAAGTGGAAAGCCCATGCAGCAGATTCATCCTGACGATGTGATATGGCGAAATGCGCGACTGGCTACGATGGCGCCGGACGTCCGTGCGCCCTATGGACTGAAAGATCAACACGCCCTGGTTATACGGGGTCAAACTATCCTGGCCGTGATACCTGAATCTGACATTCCGGCCGGACACACTCACTGTGTCGATCTTCAGGGTCGTCTGGTCACCCCGGGCCTGATTGATTGCCATACCCACCTGGTGTTTGGCGGCGATCGCGCGGCGGAGTGGGAGCAGCGTCTGAACGGTGTCTCTTATCAAACCATCAGCGCCCAGGGGGGCGGGATTAACGCGACCGTGACGGCGACGCGCAGCAGTTCACCCGAAACCCTGCTTAAGCTGGCACAGCAGCGGCTTCAGCGTCTGATAAATGAAGGCGTCACCACGATTGAAATCAAATCGGGATACGGCCTCAACGCCGAGGCCGAAGAGAAAATGCTGCAGGTCGCACGCCAGCTGAGCCTCAATAATCCGATCGATATCAGCCCAACGCTGCTGGCGGCCCATGCCGTTCCGCCGGAATACCGACAGGATCCGGATGCCTACCTCACGCTGGTCTGCGAGCAAATATTGCCCACGCTGTGGCAAAAAGAGTTGTTTGAAGCTGTCGACGTGTTCTGTGAAAACGTCGGCTTTACCCCGTCGCAAACCGAGCGCCTCTTCAAGGCGGCGACCGCGCTCGGTATTCCGGTGAAAGGGCACGTCGAGCAGCTGTCGAATCAGGGCGGTGCGGCATTGGTCAGCCGGTATAAAGGACGCTCAGCCGATCATATCGAATATCTTGACGACGCAGGCGTTCAGGCGATGGCGCAAAGCGGCACGGTTGCGGTCCTGTTGCCGGGCGCGTTCTATTTTCTGCAGGAGCGCCAGCGTCCGCCGGTGGAACAGCTCAGAAAACACGGCGTGCCGATGGCGGTCGCCACCGACTATAACCCCGGCACCAGCCCGTTTGCCAGCCTGCACCTGGCGATGAACATGGCCTGCGTCCAGTTTGGCCTGACGCCCGAGGAAGCCTGGGCTGGCGTCACGCGCCATGCCGCGCAGGCGCTGGGCCGCGGTGAAACCCACGGACAGCTGCGGGCCGGGTTTGTCGCTGATTTCATCGTCTGGGATGCTCACGATCCGGTAGAGATGGTCTACGAGCCGGGACGCAATCCGCTGTATCAACGTATTTTCCGTGGGGAGGCAGTATGAGGTTATGGCGGCCCGTCGCCGAAACGGTCTGGCAGGGGCGCGACGACAGCGCCGAGGCCAGCAACGCAACGCGCATTTTCCAGACGATACGGCAGCAGGGGACGTTCACGCCGCTGGCATCCGGCATTGCGCTGATAGGCTTTGAATGTGATGCAGGGGTAAAACGTAATCAGGGCAGGCCCGGCGCCGTGCAGGCGCCTGATGTGCTGCGTAAGGCGCTGGCAAATATGGCAAGCCATCTGGGGCACGAGCGGCTGGCGGATATGGGGTCGGTTTACGTTGAAGGTGACGAGCTGGAAGCGGCACAGCAGGCGTTAAGCGATGCCGTGACGTCATGCCAGCGGTCCGGGATGCGCACGCTGGTCTTTGGCGGCGGACACGAAACCGCGTGGGCGCACGGTCGCGGCGTGCTGGACGCCTTTCCGAACGAGCGGGTGGTCATTATCAACCTGGATGCCCATCTCGATCTGCGCAAGGCCGACCGGGCGACGTCCGGCACGCCGTTTCGCCAGCTGGCGCACTACTGCGCTGAGCGCGGGCGGTCATTTCAGTACGCCTGCTTTGGCGTGAGCCGGGCGGCGAACACGCAGGCGCTGTGGGATGAGGCCGAGCGCCTGAACGTCACGCTGGTGGAGGATCTCCATTTCAGGCGCGATGCGCTATCCGCGCTGGAAAAGGTGCTGGCCCAGGCCGATCGCGTCTACCTGACAATCGATCTGGACGTCCTGCCCGCCAGCGAAATGCCCGCCGTTTCCGCTCCGGCTGCGTTAGGCATACCGGCACTGGATCTCCTCCCCGTTATCGAACAAATCTGCCGTAGCGGTAAGCTACAGGCCGCCGATCTGGTAGAGTTTAACCCGCAGTTCGATCGGGACGGGCAGGGCGCAAAGCTTGCCGCCCGTCTGGCCTGGCAAATTGCTCACTGGTGGGCATAACACTATTCAAGGAGTCACGATGTTTTCACGCTCACCCCTGCCGCCGTCGAGCCCTCCCGCGCCTTTCTACGAAAAGGTGAAGCAGGCGATCAGCGAAAAAATCGCCACCGGCGTCTGGCGGCCGCACGACCGCATTCCCTCGGAGGCCGATCTGGTGGCGCAGTTTGGCTTTAGCCGGATGACCGTCAACCGGGCGCTGCGCGAGCTGACCGACGAAGGGCTTCTGGTGCGCCTGCAGGGCGTCGGGACGTTTGTGGCGGAGCCGAAAGGGCAGTCCGCCCTGTTTGAAATCCGCAGCATTGCGGACGAGATTGCCGCGCGTAATCATCAGCACCGCTGTGAGGTGCTGGTGCTCGAAGAGACTCAAGCCAGCGCCGAGCAGGCGGTAGAGCTGAATGTTAAAGAAGGCAGCCGGATCTTCCACTCGGTGATGGTGCATTTCGAAAACGACATTCCGGTGCAGATTGAGGATCGCTGCGTGAACGCCGAACGGATACCGGACTATCTGAACCAGGATTACACCCAGACCACGCCGCACGCCTATCTCTCGCTCGTCGCACCGCTGACGGAAGGGGAGCACATTGTGGAAGCCGTGCGCGCCACGCCGCAGGAGTGCGAACGGCTGCGCATTAAAGAGCACGACCCGTGCCTGCTGATCCGCCGTCGAACCTGGTCCTCGTCGCACATCGTGTCACATGCCCGTCTGCTTTTCCCGGGGAACCGTTACCGGCTGCAGGGCCACTTTATGTCATAAGTTTTATAAGCGTGATCGCTAACGCAATATAACAAAATTGTATCTTTTTTGTTAAATCCGACCTTGTGTGTGCTTGTCTATACAAGTATATCTAAATGCATCATCTGTCCCGTATAGGAGCACACAATGTCGTCAGGTAAATACCGCCAGCAGGACGTCCGCGCCGCGCGCGGCACCACCCTTACTGCCAAAAGCTGGCTCACCGAAGCCCCGCTGCGCATGTTGATGAACAACCTTGATCCTGAGGTGGCGGAAAACCCCCACGAGCTGGTGGTCTACGGCGGCATTGGCCGCGCCGCGCGCAACTGGGAATGCTATGACGCCATTGTTAAGGCACTGACCGAACTCGAACACGACGAAACCCTGCTGGTGCAGTCCGGCAAGCCGGTTGGCGTGTTTAAAACCCACAAAAATGCCCCGCGCGTGCTGATCGCCAACTCTAACCTCGTGCCGCACTGGGCCACCTGGGAACACTTCAACGAACTGGACGCGAAAGGGCTGGCGATGTATGGCCAGATGACCGCCGGGAGCTGGATCTACATCGGCAGCCAGGGGATCGTGCAGGGCACGTACGAAACCTTCGTGGAAGCCGGTCGCCAGCACTACAACGGCTCGCTGAAAGGCCGCTGGGTATTGACCGCCGGTCTGGGCGGCATGGGCGGCGCGCAGCCGCTGGCCGCCACGCTGGCCGGAGCATGTTCCCTGAACATTGAGTGCCAGCAGAGCCGCATTGATTTCCGACTGCGCACCCGTTACGTCGACGAACAGGCCGAGAATCTCGATGACGCGCTGGCGCGCATCAAAAAATACACGTCCGAAGGCAAAGCGGTGTCGATTGCCCTGTGCGGCAACGCGGCGGACATTCTTCCTGAACTCGTCGCCCGCGGCGTGCGCCCGGATCTGGTCACCGACCAGACCAGCGCCCATGACCCGCTGCACGGCTACCTGCCAAAAGGCTGGTCGTGGGAAGAATATCAGCAAAAAGCGGAGACCGACCCGGAAGGTACGGTGCTTGCCGCGAAACGCTCCATGGCCGAGCACGTCTCCGCGATGCTGGCCTTCAGCCAGATGGGCATTCCGACCTTTGACTACGGCAACAACATTCGCCAGATGGCGAAAGAGATGGGCGTGAGTAACGCCTTCGACTTCCCCGGCTTCGTCCCGGCCTATATCCGCCCGCTGTTCTGCCGCGGCATCGGACCGTTCCGCTGGGTTGCCCTGTCCGGTGACCCGGAGGATATCTACAAAACCGACGCCAAAGTGAAGGAGATCGTCGCGGATGACGAGCATCTTCACCACTGGCTGGACATGGCCCGCGAGCGCATTAACTTCCAGGGCCTGCCGGCGCGTATCTGCTGGGTAGGGCTGGAGTGGCGTCAAAAACTGGGCCTCGCCTTCAACGAAATGGTGCGCAACGGTGAAGTTTCCGCGCCGATCGTCATCGGCCGAGACCACCTGGACTCCGGCTCCGTCGCCAGCCCGAACCGCGAAACCGAAGCCATGCGCGACGGCTCGGACGCGGTCTCCGACTGGCCATTGCTGAACGCCCTGCTCAACACCGCCAGCGGCGCGACCTGGGTGTCGCTGCACCACGGCGGCGGCGTGGGAATGGGCTTCTCCCAGCATTCCGGGATGGTCATCGTCTGCGACGGTACCGATGAAGCCGCCGCGCGTATCGCTCGCGTGCTCCACAACGACCCGGCCACCGGCGTGATGCGTCACGCGGATGCGGGTTACGAGATTGCCATTGACTGTGCCAAAGAGCAGGGACTTAACCTGCCGATGATCCCTGCCACACAAGGAAAGCATGAATGAACGCGTTAACACTCACTCCCGGCTCACTGACGCTCAAGCAGCTGCGTAACGTCTGGCGTCAGCCGGTCACCCTGTCGCTTGATGAAAGCGCCCACGCCGCCATTAACGACAGCGTGGCCTGCGTTGAAGCCATCGTTGCCGAAGGGCGCACGGCTTACGGGATTAATACCGGCTTTGGGCTGCTGGCGCAGACCCGCATCGCGACGCACGATCTGGAAAACCTGCAGCGTTCGCTGGTGCTGTCGCACGCGGCGGGCGTGGGTCAGCCGCTTGACGATGAGATTGTCCGTCTGATGATGGTGCTCAAAATCAACAGCCTGGCGCGCGGTTTCTCCGGCATTCGCCTGAGCGTGATTCAGGCGCTGATGGCGCTGGTTAATGCGGAGGTCTATCCGTGGATCCCGGCGAAGGGCTCCGTCGGTGCCTCCGGCGATCTCGCGCCGCTGGCGCACATGTCGCTGCTGCTGCTGGGCGAAGGCAAAGCGCGCTGGCAGGGCGAGTGGCTGCCTGCGAAAGAGGCGCTGAAAAAAGCCGGCTTAACGCCGATCACGCTGGCGGCGAAAGAGGGGCTGGCGCTGCTGAACGGTACCCAGGCATCGACCGCTTTCGCGCTGCGCGGCCTGTTTGAAGCGGAAGATCTGTTTGCCTCGGCGGTGGTGTGCGGTGCGCTGACCACCGAAGCGGTGCTGGGCTCGCGTCGCCCGTTCGATGCCCGCATCCACGAGGTGCGCGGTCAGCGCGGGCAGATTGATGCCGCCGCGATGTACCGTCACGTGCTTACCGACACCAGCGAAATTGCCGATTCACACCATAACTGCGAAAAGGTGCAGGATCCGTATTCCCTGCGCTGCCAGCCGCAGGTGATGGGCGCGTGCCTGACGCAGCTGCGCCAGGCGGCGGAGGTGCTGCTGGTGGAGGCCAACGCGGTGTCCGATAACCCGCTGGTATTCGCCCAGGAAAACGAGGTGGTCTCCGGCGGTAATTTCCACGCCGAGCCGGTGGCAATGGCGGCGGATAATATCGCGCTGGCGATTGCCGAAGTCGGCGCGTTGTCCGAGCGCCGCATCGCGCTGATGATGGATAAACACATGTCCCAGCTGCCACCGTTCCTGGTGCGTAACGGCGGGGTCAACTCGGGCTTTATGATTGCTCAGGTGACGGCCGCAGCGCTGGCAAGCGAGAACAAGGCGCTGTCGCACCCGCACAGCGTGGACAGCCTGCCAACGTCTGCAAACCAGGAAGATCACGTTTCGATGGCACCGGCTGCCGGGCGTCGTCTGTGGGAGATGGCCTCCAACACCCGCGGCGTGCTGGCGGTGGAATGGCTGGCGGCAAGTCAGGGTATCGATCTGCGTGAAGGGCTTAAATCCAGCCCGCTGCTGGAGCAGGCGCGCCAGGTGCTGCGCGAGCATGTATCGCATTACGATGACGACCGCTTCTTTGCGCCGGATATTGATAAGGCGATGCAGCTTCTGGAAGAGGGGCGGCTGGTAGGGCTGTTACCTTCGGTGCTGTGATTTTTTGCCCGGTGGCGCTGCGCTTACCGGGCCTACGAGTTCGAAATCCAGGCCGGGTAAGGCGTAGCCGCCACCCGGCTTTTTTTACGAATACATCGCCGTTATCGACGCGCTCCCCAGGGAATGGAAATGCACGTTAAACCCGACCATCGCGCCGCTCGCGCCTTCATCGACCTCAATCTTCTCCACATCCAGCGCGTGCACCGTGAAGATATAGCGGTGGGTTTCCCCTTTTGGCGGCGCCGCGCCGCCGTAGCCCGCTTTACCAAAGTCAGTACGCGTCTGAATGGCACCTTCAGGCAGGGCAACCAGGTCTGAACCGGAACCCTGCGGCAGCACGCGCGTGTCGGCAGGCAGGTTTGCCACGATCCAGTGCCACCATCCGGAACCGGTTGGCGCATCCGGGTCATAGCAGGTCACGACAAAGCTTTTGGTGCCTGCCGGAACCTCGTCCCACGCCAGGTGCGGGGAGATGTTATCGCCCTGATACCCCATGCCGTTGAAAACGTGCCGTTCCGGCAGCTTTTCACCGTCGCGCAGATCTTTACTGATGATTTTCATACGGTTTACCCTCGTTGATCGCTCGTTCAGCAAGTGTAATGCATTGGGTTAAATCGTGAAATGCGCGGGAATGTTAACGGCTGTTACAACCGCGTCGGTTAATTTTCGAAGCTGCTCTGGCGTGATGCTGTACGGCGGCATCAGATAGATAAGCTTGCCGAAAGGCCGGACCCACACGCCCTGGTTCACGAAGAAGCGCTGCAGCGCCGCCATATTCACCGGATGGGTGGTTTCAATCACCCCAATGGCGCCCAGTACGCGCACGTCCGCCACGAAATTCGCGCCCGAGGCGGCGCTCAGTTCCGCTTTCAGCTGCGCTTCTATCGCCGCAACCTGCGTCTGCCACTCGCCGCTCTCCAGAATCGCAAGGCTTTCGCTCGCCACGGCGCAGGCCAGCGGGTTACCCATAAACGTCGGGCCGTGCATAAAGCAGCCGGCTTCACCGTCGCTGATGGTGTCGGCCACCTGGCGGGTCGTAAGCGTGGCGGAGAGCGTCATGGTGCCGCCGGTCAGCGCTTTACCGAGGCACAGAATATCCGGCGCAATACCCGCATGTTCGCAGGCAAACAGCTTGCCGGTGCGGCCAAAGCCGGTGGCGATCTCATCGGCAATCAGCAGAATGCCCTCGCGGTCGCACATCCTGCGAATACGCTTCAGCCATTCCGGGTGGTACATCCGCATCCCGCCCGCGCCCTGCACGATCGGCTCAAGAATGACGGCTGCAATCTCATGACGATGTGCCGCCATCAGTCGGGCGAAGCCGACCATGTCCATCTCGTTCCACTCGCCGTCGAAGCGGCTCTGCGGCGCCGGGGCGAACAGGTTTTCCGGCAGATACCCCTTCCACAGGCTGTGCATGGAGTTGTCCGGATCGCACACCGACATCGCTCCGAAGGTATCCCCGTGATAGCCGTTGCGGAAGGTGAGGAAACGCTGGCGCGCTTCGCCTTTGGCGTGCCAGTACTGCAGCGCCATTTTCATCGCCACTTCCACCGCCACGGAGCCGGAATCCGCCAGGAACACGCACTCCAGCGAGTCAGGCGTCATCGCCACCAGACGGCGGCATAAATCCACCGCGGGCTGGTGGGTGATCCCGCCAAACATCACGTGCGACATCTGGTCAATCTGGGCCTTCATCGCCGCGTTCAGGCGCGGGTGGTTATACCCGTGAATCGCCGCCCACCAGGAGGACATCCCGTCAACCAGCCGCTCGCCGCTGGCGAGGTGCAGCTCGCAGCCGTGGGCGGAGGCCACCGGATAGACGGGAAGGGGGCAGGTGGTGGAGGTGTAAGGGTGCCAGATATGCTGCTTGTCGAAGGCGAGATCGTCCTGGGTCATAATCGACTTGTAAACCATTTTGAAAAGTTTTAGGTTTACGAGTATAAACCGAACCGAAAATTAACAAAACCCTTTGGAGAAGCCCGATGGCTCACCACGCACGCTGGACGATGTCGCAAGTTACTGAATTATTCAACAAACCTTTCCTTGAGCTGATGTTCGAAGCCCAACAGGTGCATCGTCAGCATTTCGATCCCCGCCATGTTCAGGTCAGCACGCTGCTGTCGATCAAGACCGGCGCCTGCCCCGAAGACTGCAAATATTGCCCGCAGAGTGCGCGCTACAAAACCGGCCTGGAGTCAGAGCGCCTGATGGAAGTGGAGCAGGTCCTTGACTCCGCGCGCAAGGCGAAAAACGCTGGATCAACCCGCTTCTGCATGGGCGCGGCGTGGAAGAACCCGCACGATCGCGACATGCCGTATCTGGAGCAGATGGTGAAGGGCGTGAAGGAGATGGGCCTCGAAGCCTGCATGACCCTCGGTACGCTCAACGAAGAGCAGGCGCAGCGCCTCTCGGCCGCGGGGCTGGATTACTACAACCACAACCTCGACACCTCGCCGGAATTTTACGGCAACATCATCACCACGCGTACCTACCAGGAGCGTCTGGATACGCTGGATAAAGTGCGTGACGCGGGGATCAAGGTCTGCTCCGGCGGCATCGTGGGCTTAGGCGAAACGGTGAAAGACCGCGCGGGCCTGCTGCTGCAGCTGGCGAACCTGCCGACCCCGCCGGAAAGCGTGCCGATCAACATGCTGGTGAAGGTCAAGGGCACGCCGCTGGCGGATAACGAGGACGTGGATGCGTTTGATTTTATCCGCACCATCGCGGTGGCGCGCATCATGATGCCAACGTCTTACGTTCGCCTCTCTGCGGGCCGCGAGCAGATGAACGAGCAGACTCAGGCGATGTGCTTTATGGCCGGGGCCAACTCCATCTTCTACGGCTGCAAGCTGCTGACCACGCCGAACCCGGAAGAGGACAAAGACGTTCAGCTGTTCCGCAAGCTGGGGCTGAACCCGCACCAGACCGAGGTGCTGACGGGCGATAACGAGCAACAGCAGCAGCTGGAGCAGCAGATTTTTAACGCCGACACCGACCAGTTCTACAACGCGGCAGCCGTATGACCTGGCAGGCACGTATCAACTCTGCGCTCGACGACCGTCGGGCGGCAGAGGCATTTCGCGTTCGCAGGGTGGTGGAAAACGGCGCGGGCCGTTTTCTTACCCGTGAAGGCCAGCAGTTCTGCAATTTCTCCAGCAACGACTATCTTGGGCTGAGCCAGCATCCGGCCATTATCCGCGCCTGGCAGCAGGGCGCGGAGCGGTTTGGCGTGGGCAGCGGCGGATCGGGACACGTCAGCGGATACACCACGGCGCATCAGGCGCTGGAAGAGGCGCTTGCCGACTGGCTGGGCTACCCGCGCGCGCTGCTGTTTATCTCTGGGTTTGCCGCCAACCAGGCGGTCATCACGGCACTGATGGGCAAGGACGATCGCATTGTCGCCGATCGCTTAAGCCACGCCTCCCTGCTGGAGGCGGCAAATTTAAGCCCGGCGCAGCTGCGGCGTTTTGCCCATAACGATGCGGGGCAGCTTGCTGCGCTGCTGGATAAACCCTGCGACGGACAACAGCTGGCGGTCACGGAAGGGGTGTTCAGCATGGACGGCGACAGCGCGCCGCTTGCCGCGCTGCACGAGGCCGCAAAGCGGCAAAACGCCTGGCTGCTGGTGGACGATGCCCACGGCACTGGCGTGATGGGCGACGAAGGGCGCGGGAGCGCATACCAGCAAAACGTGAAGCCGGAGCTGTTGATTGTCACCTTCGGCAAAGGCTTTGGCGTCAGCGGCGCCGCCGTGCTGTGCAGCGAATCCGTCGCCGACTATCTGCTGCAGTTTGCCCGCCACCTGATTTACAGCACCAGCATGCCTCCGGCGCAGGCCGTAGCGCTGTCGGCGTCGCTGGCGGTGATACGCAGCGCAGAAGGAGATGAGCGTCGCCAGCGGCTGGCAGAGCATATTGCGCGCTTCCGTCAGGGACTCGCGGCGCTGCCTTTCCACAGTCCCGATTCGCAGAGCGCTATCCAGCCGGTGATTGTCGGTGAAAATGCCCGCGCGCTGGCACTGGCACAGGCGCTGCGCCAGCGCGGCATGTGGGTCACCGCCATCCGCCCGCCAACCGTTCCACCGGGCACGGCGCGGCTGCGCTTAACCCTGACGGCGGCGCATGAAGCACAGGATATTGAGACGTTGCTGGAGGCGCTCCATGATGCCGGTGAATAAGCAGGCCATCGCGGCGGCATTTGGCCGCGCCGCGCAGAGCTATTCGCAGCATGATGAGCTGCAGCGTCTGAGCGCGCAGGGGCTTCTGGCCGCGCTTGGCGAGACCTCGTTTGCGCAAGTGCTGGACGCCGGCTGTGGTCCCGGCAGCAACAGCCGCTACTGGCGCGGGGCGGGAAGCCAGGTGACGGCTATCGATCTCTCCGCCCGGATGCTGGAAGAGGCACGCCAGCGGCAGGCGGCAGATCGTTATCTGCTGGCCGATATCGAGGCGATCCCGCTGGCGGACGCGCAGTTTGATCTGGTCTGGAGCCATCTGGCGGTTCAGTGGTGCAGCAGCCTGCCGCAGGCCCTGCGCGAGCTTTATCGCGTGGCGCGGCCGGGCGGGAAGGTGGCCTTTACCACCCTGCTGGAAAGTTCGCTGCCGGAGCTGAATCAGGCCTGGAAAGCGGTGGATGAACAGCCGCACGCTAACCGGTTTTTATCGCATGAGCAGGTGACGCAGGCGCTGGCAGGCTGGCGCTATCGCAGCACGGTGCAGACCATCACGCTCAATTTTAGCGATGCGTTCAGCGCCATGCGTTCGCTGAAGGGCATCGGCGCCACGCACCTGCATACCGGACGCGAGAAAAAACCGCTTACCCGGGGTCAGCTGCAGCGCCTTGAGCTGGCCTGGCCGCAGCAGCGGGGGCATTTCCCGCTCTCCTATCAACTTTTTCATGGGGTTATCGAACGTGACTGAACGTTATTTTGTCACCGGCACGGACACAGAAGTGGGCAAAACGGTTGCCAGCACGGCATTGCTGCAGGCGGCACGGCTGCTCGGGAAAAACACCGCCGGGTATAAGCCCGTGGCGTCCGGCAGCGAGATGACGGCGGAAGGGCTACGCAACACCGACGCGCTGGCGCTCCAGCGTAACAGCACGCGTGAACTCGCCTATTCTGCAGTGAATCCGTACACCTTTGCCGAACCGACCTCGCCGCACATTATCAGCGCCGATGAAGGCCGTCCGATTGATTTTGCCGTGCTGTCTGCCGGACTGCGGACGCTGGAAAATCAGGCCGACTGGGTGCTGGTGGAAGGGGCCGGCGGCTGGTTTACGCCGCTTTCAGACACGCAGACGTTTGCTGACTGGGTGCAGGCCGAGCAGCTTCCGGTCATTCTTGTCGTCGGCGTCAAGCTGGGCTGCATCAATCACGCCATGTTGACCGCACAGGCCGTACAGCAGGCAGGGCTGCGTCTGGCGGGCTGGATAGCCAACGACGTGGTTGCGCCGGGTAAACGCCATCAGGCGTATCTGGCGACGCTCAGGCGCGTCCTTCCCGCGCCGTGCCTCGGGGAAATTCCCTGGCTGGCTGACGGCGCGGAAAATGCCGAAATCGGACGTTATCTCGATCTCAGCGTTTTGCTTCCCGCGACATCCAGTGAGCGATAAGCTCGTCATCCAGTTCGTTAACGTGGCCCTGCGCCACGTTACGCCCGCGATAGAGCAGACAGAAACGGTCCGCCACCCGGCGGATAAACGACAGCTGCTGCTCCGCTAACAGCACCGTCATCCCTAACTCCCGGTTTAAGCGCCCCAGCAGCTGCACCAGCTTCTGGGCAACGCTGTGCCCCGCGCCGTGCAGCGGTTCATCCAGGATCAGCAGGTGAGGGCGGTTCACCAGCGCATTAGCCAGCGCCAGCTGATACTGGTCGTCCGGAGAGAGCGTGTTGGCGCGGGTTCGTCGCAAGGCATAGAGCGCCGGGAACAGGTCGTAAACGTCATTTTTCGCCTCCGGGTTCGGTTTTCCCGTCGCCCGCATGGCGATATGCAGGTTCTCCTCAATCGTGAGCTGGGAGAAGATCCGCCTGTCCTGCGAGACATAGCCTATCCCCGGCCCGGAACGCTGTTCTGGCGGCGGGTTGAGCAAATCGCGCGGCGGCGCGCCCGCCTCATACCAGATGATGCTGCCGCTTTCGACGGGCACTTTCCCGGCGATGCAATTCATGAGGGTGGTTTTTCCCATCCCCGGCAGGCCAACGACGCCTGTACACATCCCTTGCGGAAAATCTAAATCCACATTCCATAGCGTATGTTGACTTCCGTAAAACTGATTCACTGCACGCAGGCTCAACATCTTTCTCTCCTTAAAAATGTGTGTAGGTGTGGCTCGTTGTTAAACTGCAAAACCCCTGCCATAAAGCGGAAAGTGATTAAAAAAGCGTCTTTTTTAGGAATAAGTCACAGAAGCGCGGGGGATAAAAAGGGGGATTGCACATCGACGGTGCCGACGGTGGTGAGTTGTGGTGCAGAGCCAGAAATGATGGAAATGTGAGCAAGATCTCGTCAGTTGGTTATGAATGACGCGACTGTTAATAAGCAAAAAAGAGCTATAAAAATTTTTTGCTGCCGCCTCGTGGGAAAATCCGGGAATTTGCAGAGCGCCAGTCTGTATGGGCTGGAAGCAGTTATCCACTATTCCTGTGGATAACCATGTGCATTAGAGTTAGAAAACACGCGATAAGCGAGAGAAGACGCGGCTTACGCCCAAATTGACGCGAAACGCGGCTTTAGAAAATATCGTTTATTTTTTAATTGGTTAGATAAAATCAATTCCCGTCATGAAAGTGTCACCCGTTGCCATAAAACTATCATTACCTGGCTTGACAAATGTTAAAAAAGAAAAAGTTCTGGGGATAACCTGACCTGACTGGTGTTTTATGTTGCCACTGTCCAAATTTTGGCCGCTATCGCGCTAATCATTCAGGCGCTATGCTAAATATCCTGACATGCTACTGGTTTTTCATCCAGTGTTTTTTACTGGCATTCCTGGCAACAAGGAGTAAAATTATTCACCTGCCGCTTATAACGTCATCAGGTTGTCGCCCATGAGTAAACCGTTCAAATTGAATTCTGCTTTCCGTCCGTCTGGCGATCAGCCTGAGGCGATCCGTCGTCTGGAAGAGGGGCTGGAGGATGGGCTGGCGCACCAGACGCTGCTGGGGGTTACCGGCTCGGGTAAAACCTTTACCATTGCCAACGTGATTGCGGATCTCCAGCGCCCTACGATGGTGCTGGCGCCCAACAAAACCCTGGCGGCGCAGCTTTACGGCGAGATGAAAGAGTTCTTCCCGGAAAACGCCGTTGAGTATTTCGTCTCCTACTACGATTACTACCAGCCAGAAGCCTATGTGCCGAGCTCTGACACCTTCATCGAGAAAGATGCGTCGGTGAACGAACACATTGAGCAGATGCGACTGTCGGCCACTAAGGCGCTACTGGAGCGTCGCGATGTGGTTGTGGTGGCCTCTGTTTCGGCGATTTACGGCCTGGGCGATCCGGATCTCTATCTCAAGATGATGCTGCACCTGACGCAGGGGATGATCATCGACCAGCGCGCGATTTTGCGTCGTCTGGCGGAGCTGCAGTACACCCGCAACGACCAGGCCTTCCAGCGTGGTACGTTCCGCGTGCGCGGCGAAGTGATCGACATCTTCCCGGCGGAATCGGACGATATGGCGCTGCGCGTTGAGCTATTTGACGAGGAGGTCGAACGCCTGTCGCTCTTCGACCCGCTGACCGGACACGTTGAGTCAGTGATCCAGCGCTTCACCATCTACCCGAAAACGCACTACGTGACGCCGCGCGAGCGTATCGTGCAGGCGATGGAAGAGATCAAAGTGGAGCTGGCCGAGCGCCGCAAAGTGCTGCTGGCGAACAATAAGCTGCTGGAAGAGCAGCGCCTCAGCCAGCGTACTCAGTTCGACCTGGAGATGATGAACGAGCTGGGCTACTGCTCCGGCATCGAAAACTACTCCCGCTTCCTCTCCGGGCGCGGGCCGGGCGAGCCGCCGCCGACGCTGTTTGATTACCTTCCGGCCGACGGTTTGCTGGTGATCGACGAATCCCACGTCACCATCCCGCAGATCGGCGGGATGTACCGCGGCGACCGGGCGCGTAAAGAGACGCTGGTGGAGTACGGATTCCGCCTGCCGTCAGCGCTGGATAACCGTCCGATGAAGTTTGAAGAGTTTGAGGCGCTGGCGCCGCAAACCATCTACGTCTCTGCCACGCCGGGCAACTACGAGCTGGAAAAATCGGGCGATGAGGTGGTTGACCAGGTAGTGCGTCCGACCGGGCTGCTGGACCCGATTATCGAGGTGCGTCCGGTGGCGACGCAGGTAGACGACCTGCTCTCTGAGATCCGCGCCCGTTCCGCCATCAACGAGCGCGTGCTGGTGACCACGCTCACCAAGCGTATGGCGGAAGACCTGACCGAGTATCTCGAAGAGCACGGCGAGAAGGTGCGTTATCTGCACTCGGATATCGATACCGTGGAGCGCATGGAGATTATCCGCGACCTGCGCCTGGGCGAGTTTGACGTGCTGGTGGGGATTAACCTGCTGCGGGAAGGTCTGGATATGCCGGAAGTCTCGCTGGTGGCGATTCTGGACGCGGATAAAGAGGGCTTCCTGCGCTCTGAACGTTCCCTGATCCAGACCATTGGCCGCGCCGCGCGTAACGTCAACGGGAAAGCGATTCTGTACGGTGACAAAATTACCCCGTCGATGGCGAAAGCGATCGGTGAGACGGAGCGCCGCCGCGAGAAGCAGCAGCGCTACAACGAAGAGCACGGCATTACCCCGCAGGGGCTGAACAAGAAGGTGGTGGATATTCTGGCGCTGGGCCAGAACATTGCCAAAACCAAAGCGAAAGGCCGCGGCAAGGCGCGTTCAGTGGTGGAAGAAGATACCGTCGTGCTGACGCCGAAGGCGCTGCAGCAGAAGATCCACGAGCTGGAAGGGCAGATGATGCAGCACGCGCAGAACCTGGAGTTCGAAGAGGCGGCGCAGATCCGCGACCAGCTTCATCAGCTGCGGGATCTGTTTATCGCGGCATCGTGAGTTTTTTGCCCGGTGGCGCTGCGCTTACCGGGCCTACAGGTTTAGCGTCTTTTGTCACCCCGGTAAGCGCCGCGCCACCGGGGTTTTTGTTAACCCAACGCCTGAATTGCTTTCTCCAGCGCCTCGCGCAGCAGGTGGCGGTCGTGACGATATTTAATATCGCTGGCTTCCAGCGGCTCCTGAACCACCACGCGATCGCCAATCCCTGTCACATCCACTTTTGGCCCAACCACGACACCGTCGATAATTTTCTTACCGACGTACTGCTCCATCAGGTTGAGCTTGTCCGCCAGCGACAGGCTCGCCGCGGCCGGACTCAGCTCACGCCCTAAATTGCCGATGTAGACCATCGGCGCCGGGGTGCGGCGCAGCGCCTGCGCCAGCTCTTTCACCAGCAGGATCGGCATCAGGCTGGTGTAAAAGCTGCCCGGACCGATCAGAATTAAATCCGCATCGCCAATTGCTTCTACGGCTTCACGCGTCGCCGGCACGCTCGGGTAAGTCATCAGCTCTTTGGGCGGCAGCAGAAGCTGGTCAATATTCACCTCGCCGTACACTTCATGCCCTTCGGCGTCGATGGCCATCAAGTCAACCGGTTGTTCAGACATGGGGATCAGGAATGCGTCCACTTTGAGCAGGTTACGGATCAGATTGATGGCTTCGAGAGGCCTTACGCTCAGGTGATCCAGCGCCTTTAACATCAGATTTCCGAGGTTATGTCCGGAAAGTTCGCCATTGCCGCCAAAACGGTACTCAAACATCGCCGACGCGACGCTCGGCTCGGTAATTAACTGGTTCAGGCAGTTGCGCATATCGCCCCAGGCAATACCGCCTTCGGCACGTCTGATCCGCCCGGTTGAGCCGCCGTTATCGGTGGTGGTCACTATCCCTGTCAGCCTTGAGCCGAGTGACGACAAAGAGGACATAACGCGGCCCAGGCCGTGGCCTCCGCCAAGAGCGACCACTCGGTCAAGATCCGCAAAAGTGCGATTGCGCATACGTATTCCTTATCACGTTCGATCGCGTAACAGTAACCTAACTACCCCTAAAAGACGATGCCTCACCCGAAGCAAAATGACGTATATCAATGTGAAAGTGCAGTTTTTAGGTATTCTGTAGCGAAAATGCAGGATTGATTCGCTATATACGTAATTATATAGCGAAAAGCGATAATGGCGCTGTCAGACTTTCCGCGCTACTATCGCCTTAACCACGTTTTCAACACTGAAAACATACACTCTAGCCCTTGTGCCTGTGTCGAAAGATATGGCGCTCTGGCCGTGGCGAATTTGCCACCAGGGTACAGAAAGAAATGACTGTGCCTCCCGTATCTGGAAAGGTGTACATGGCTTCACAACTTACTGATGCTTTCGCGCGTAAGTTTTATTACTTACGTCTGTCGATTACCGATGTGTGCAACTTCCGTTGCACCTACTGCCTGCCCGACGGCTACAAACCGGGCAGCGTCACCAATAACGGCTTTCTCTCCGTGGATGAAGTGCGCCGCGTCACGCGCGCCTTCTCTGAGCTCGGCACCGAAAAAGTGCGTCTGACCGGCGGTGAACCCTCTCTGCGCCGTGATTTCCCGGACATCATTGCTGCCGTGCGTGAAAACGACCGCATTCGCCAGATTGCCGTGACCACCAACGGTTACCGCATGGCGCGCGACGTGGCCACCTGGCGCGATGCGGGCTTAACCGCCATTAACGTCAGCGTGGACAGTCTCGACGCCCGCCAGTTTCACGCCATTACCGGCCAGGATAAATTCCGCCAGGTGATGGACGGCATCGACGCGGCGTTCAGCGCCGGGTTCGAGAAGGTCAAAGTCAATACGGTGCTGATGCGCGACGTCAACCACCATCAGCTGGACACCTTCCTCGCCTGGATCAAATCCCGCCCCATTCAGCTGCGCTTTATTGAGCTGATGGAAACCGGCGAGGGCAGCGAGCTGTTCCGTCGTCATCACATCTCCGGCATGGTCCTGCGCGACGCGCTGCTGAAACGCGGCTGGATCCACCAGATCCGCCAGCGCAGCGACGGCCCGGCGCAGGTCTTCTGCCATCCTGATTACGAAGGCGAGATCGGGCTTATCATGCCTTACGAGAAAGACTTCTGCGCCAGCTGCAACCGCCTGCGCGTCTCTTCCGTCGGCAAACTCCATCTCTGCCTGTTCGGGGACGGCGGCGTGGACCTGCGCGATCTGCTGGCAGACGATGCCCAGCAGGAGGCACTTGAAGCGCGCATTTCTGAAGCGCTGACGCATAAAAAACAGACCCACTTCCTGCATCAGGGCAATACCGGCATTACTCAGAACCTGTCTTACATCGGCGGGTAATCAGGCTTAAGAAGGAATCAGAAGATGAGTCAGGTAAGCGCAGAATTTATCCCGACACGCATTGCTATCCTTACCGTTTCCGATCGCCGTGGCGAAGAGGATGATACCTCCGGCCACTGGCTGCGCGAGGCGGCCCATGACGCGGGACATCACATCGTCGATAAAGCGATCGTGAAGGAGAACCGCTACGCCATTCGCGCGCAGGTCTCTCAGTGGATCGCCAGCGATGAGGTGCAGGTGGTGCTGATCACCGGCGGCACCGGCTTTACCGCAGGCGATCAGGCGCCTGAAGCGCTGATCCCGCTGTTCGACCGCGAGGTGGAAGGCTTCGGCGAGGTGTTCCGCATGCTCTCCTTTGAAGAGATTGGCACCTCCACGCTGCAGTCGCGCGCCGTTGCCGGGGTGGCGAACAACACCCTGATTTTCGCCATGCCGGGCTCGACCAAAGCCTGCCGCACCGCGTGGGAAAACATCATCGCCCCGCAGCTGGATGCCCGTACCCGTCCGTGTAATTTCCATCCCCATTTAAAGAAATAAGCTATGTCACAACTGACCCACATTAACGCCGCTGGCGAAGCGCATATGGTGGACGTCTCTGCCAAAGCGGAAACGGTGCGCGAAGCGCGCGCCGAAGCGTTCGTCACCATGCTGCCGGAAACGCTGGCGATGATCATCGACGGCAGCCATCACAAGGGTGATGTCTTTGCGACCGCCCGCATCGCCGGTATTCAGGCCGCCAAGCGCACCTGGGACTTAATTCCGCTGTGCCATCCGCTGATGCTGAGCAAGGTGGAGGTAAACCTGCAGGCGCAGCCGGAGCACAATCGCGTGCGCATTGAATCGCTGTGCCGCTTAACCGGCAAAACCGGCGTGGAGATGGAGGCGCTGACGGCAGCGTCCGTGGCCGCGCTGACCATCTACGACATGTGCAAAGCGGTGCAGAAAGACATGGTGATTGGCCCGGTTCGCCTGCTGGCAAAAAGCGGCGGCAAATCCGGAGATTTTAAGGTGGACAGCCATGATTAAGGTGCTCTTTTTTGCGCAGGTGCGCGAGCTGGTGAATACCGACAGCCTGACGCTGGATGCGTCTTTTGACAACGTTGCGGCCCTGCGTGCGCATCTGGCGGCACAGAGCGACCGCTGGGCGCTGGCGCTCGACGAAGGCAAACTGCTGGCCGCCGTTAACCAGACGCTGGTGGAGTTCACTCATCCGCTGAAGGAAGGCGATGAAGTGGCCTTCTTCCCGCCGGTCACAGGGGGCTAATATGAGTGAAACCCGCATTCTGGTTGGCCCTGAGCGCTTTAACGTTGGGACAGAATACAGCTGGCTGGCGGAACGCGACGAAGACGGTGCGGTCGTGACCTTTACCGGCAAAGTGCGCAATCACAACCTCGGTGACAGCGTGAAGGCGCTGACGCTGGAGCACTATCCCGGCATGACCGAAAAATCGCTGGCGGAGATAGTGGTCGAGGCGCGAGGCCGCTGGCCGCTCGGACGCGTCACGGTGATTCACCGTATCGGCGAGATGTGGCCCGGCGAGGAGATTGTCTTTGTCGGGGTGACCAGCGCGCACCGCGGCAGCGCGTTTGCGGCAGGGGAGTTCATTATGGATTACCTCAAAACCAAAGCCCCGTTCTGGAAGCGCGAAGCCACGCCGGAAGGCGATCGCTGGGTAGAATCTCGCGATAGCGATAAACAGGCCGCCAGCCGTTGGTAGTCGGTTTACGTGGATGTGTTACTCTTAACGAGTGTGTCTACTTAATCTTAATCAGGAGTGAATCATGGACCGATTTCCGCGTTCCGATTCAATAGTGCAGCAGACCCGTAGCGGCCTGCAGACGTATATGGCTCAGGTGTACGGCTGGATGACGGTTGGCCTGCTGCTTACCGCGTTTATCGCGTGGTATGCGGCGAATACGCCGGAGCTGATGATGTTTATTTTCTCCAGCAAAATCACCTTCTTTGGGCTGATTATTGCGCAGCTGGCGCTGGTGTTTGTGCTTTCGGGTCTGGTGCACAAGCTAAGTGCCGGCATGGCAACGACCCTGTTTATGCTCTATTCGGCGCTAACGGGGCTGACGCTTTCCAGTATTTTCATCGTTTACACCTACTCATCCATCGCCAGCACCTTCGTGGTCACCGGCGGGATGTTTGGTGCGATGAGCCTGTACGGCTACACCACGAAGCGCGATCTGAGCGGTTTCGGCAGCATGCTGTTTATGGGGCTGATCGGGATTGTGCTGGCGTCGCTGGTGAACCTGTGGCTGAAGAGCGACGCGCTGATGTGGGCCGTGACCTACATCGGGGTGGTGCTCTTCGTCGGGTTGACGGCTTATGACACGCAGAAGCTGAAAAACATCGGTGAGCAGATCGACGTGCGCGACAGTTCAAACCTGCGCAAATATTCGATTCTGGGCGCGCTGACGCTCTATCTTGACTTCATCAACCTGTTCCTGATGCTGCTGCGGATTTTAGGCAACCGTCGCTAAGGTTGTTTGCCGGGTGGCGGCTTCGCCTGACCCGGCCTACGCTGCGCCGAACGGAGGGCGGGGAACGGGACCACCACACCCCCACAATTCACTTCGCTAGCATCCTCTCATTCTTCGCCCGCAGCTTTTTCGCCCGACTTTCCAGCACCAGATAGCAGACCGTTGCCAGCGCCAGCGGCAGGAAGTAATACAGCATCCTGTACGCCAGCAGGGCGGCGATAATCGTTCCCTGAGAAACATGCTCCCCGGCCAGCAGGGCAATAAACACCGCCTCCAGCACGCCGATCCCCGCCGGAATGTGCACAATCACCCCGGCAATGCTGCTCACCAGCAGCACGCCCAGCACGAAGAAGTAATTGACGTCCTCGCCAATCAGCAGCCAGATGATGGCCCCCATGGCCATCCAGTTGGCGCTGGAGACCGCCATCTGCAGCACCGCAAACTTCCACGAGGGCAGGACCAGCTTTTGCCCTTTGATGGTCATATGGCGGCGCTTTGCAAACGCGCAGGCCCAGAGATAAACGGCGATAATCAGCAGCAGCACGATGCCCAGAATGCGCAGCGTGGCCTCGTCGATATACCAGTGCGCGGGCAGCTGCACCACGCCGATGGTGAAGATCACCCCGCCGAGCAGAATATAGCCCAGCCAGTTGGTGGTAATGCTCAGGGAAAAAATGCGCGTGATGGTCCCGCCCGGCAGGCCGAGCCGCGAGTAGAGGCGATAGCGCATGCCTATCCCCCCGACCCAGGTGCTCAGCGTCAGGTTAAAGGCGTAGCAGATAAACGACACCAGCATCACCTGACGTTTGGCCAGCTTGTGGCCGCAGTAGGCCCGACCCAGTAGATCATAGCAGCCGTACATCAGGTAGCTCACGATAACCAGCCCCGTCGCGCCCAGCAGCACCATCCGGTTATAGTTGCGGATGACCTTCCACACCTCTTCCCAGTCCACTTTCTGCGCGTAGACCACCAGCAGCACCGCGACGGCAATAAAAAACACCCAGGTGAGGATCTTTTTTGCCAGTCGCCAGCGTGGATGCGATTTTGACATCAGGGTTTGCCTCCGTCTTCCGCTTCTATGCGGTCCTGGGTTTCCATTTCGGGTTGTACCGGCGGGTCCACCTGCGCTAGCTTCGGCGTATGCGCCGGCAGCCAGCCGACCATCGCCGGGAAATGCCGCAGGAAGTGGAACACCACCACGCTGATGCCCAGGTTCCACCAGGTGCGTTTGGGAACCATAGACTCATCCACGCGCACGCAGTCGTTAACGATCAACGCCTGCAGGTTATCCCGCAGGGTCTGGTTAAACTGGCGGTCGTGAATGATCAGGTTGGCTTCAAGGTTAAGCGACAGGCTCAGCGGATCGAGGTTGCTGGAGCCCACGGTGGCCCAGTGATCGTCCATCAGCGCGACTTTGCCGTGCAGCGGTCGACGGCGGTATTCGTAGATCTGGACGCCGCCCTTCACCAGGTAGTTGTACAGCAGCCGCGCCCCGACTTTGACGATCGGCATATCCGGCTCACCTTGCACGATCAGCTTCACGCGCACGCCGCGTCTTGCAGCATTGCGCATGGCATGCAGCAGGCGATAGCCCGGGAAAAAGTAGGCGTTAGCAATAATCACTTCGCGCTTCGCGTTGGCGAGCATCTTAAGGTAGTGGCGTTCAATGTCGTCCCGGTGCTCGCCGTTGTCGCGCCAGACGAAAAGCGCCTGCGCTTCGCCGGGCTTCCGGTTCTCTTCCGGGCGATGGCGGCGTCGCCACCAGCGGCGTACGGCCTCTTTCCCCGGCAGGTTCTCCAGCTCAAACAGCAAGATATCCTGCACTACCGGGCCTTCAATGCGAATGGCGTAATCCTGCTTCGCTTCCGGGCCGTAGTCGGACATATGTTCCGCCGAGTAGTTAATGCCGCCGACAAACGCCACCGTCTCATCCACCACCACAATTTTGCGGTGCATTCGGCGGAAAAGGTTGGTCCGCATGCCGAACAGGCGAGGGCCGGGATCGTAGTAGCAGAATACCACGCCTGCGGCGGTCAGTTCATTGACGAACGCATCGCTGAGGTCCGGCGAGCCGTAGCCATCCAGCAGTACTTCAATTTTGACGCCGCGCTGTGCGGCGCGCAGGAGCACGCTGTGCAGCTGCTTGCCGACGTTGTCTTCGAACCAGATAAAGGTTTCGAGGATCACTTTCTGCTGGGCGTTATCAATTGCCTTAAACACGGCCGGGTAATACTCGTCCCCGTTGACCAGCAGCGTGATCCGGTTGCCTTCCTGCCAGGAACATTTCATAAGTGGATCTCCGCGCTGAGCGGGGCATGGTCGGAAAGATGCCGCCAGTTGAGAAGCGCCAGGGCGGTCGGGCTGCTGGCGTGGGCATTTTTCACGTAGATGCGGTCAAGCCGCAGCAGCGGGAAACGGACCGGGAACGTGCGCGCAGGCCTGCCGTTCGCCCGGGTGAAGATCTCCTCCAGCCCGGCATCCACCTTCAACGGATGGTTTGCCCGCTGGCGCCAGTCGTTGAAATCGCCTGCCACGACAACAGGTTCACCGTCAGGCAGCGCGTTGGCCCATTCGGCCAGCATTTTCAGCTGCGCCTGACGATGGGCTTCGCGCAGGCCCAGATGAACGCAGCCGACGTGGATGGGCAGCTCAAGGTCGGGCGGGGTAATGCGGCAGTAGAGCAGGCCGCGTTTTTCGCTCTCCCCGACGGAAACGTCGCGGTTTTCATAATGTTCAATGGGATAACGCGACAGCACCGCGTTGCCGTGATGACCTTCAGGATAGACCGCGTTGCGGCCGTAGGCGTAATCGCTCCACATGGTGTCGGCCAGAAATTCATAGTGCGGCGTGTCGGGCCAGTTCTCAAAGTGAAGCGGATGTACTTCGTGCGCGCCCATCACCTCCTGCAGGCAGACAATATCCGCGCTGACGGTGCGCACCGCGTCGCGCAGCTCCGGTAAAATGAAGCGGCGGTTAAATGCTGTGAAGCCCTTATGAATGTTTATCGTCAGCACTTTAAGCGAGAAATGCTGCATTTTTTTCGTCATAAGCTCCTTCCTGAGTGACTATCCCGATGAAAATAAAGTGTAGTCGTCGTCACAAAAAGATGCGGCGTTACGGAATTTTCCGTAAAGTGCGGTAGTCTGATTAAGCAGAGAAAAATCCTTCAGGAGAGAAGCCATGAAGTGGCAACAACGTGTTCGTGTCGCAACTGGCCTGAGTTGCTGGCAGATAATGTTGCATTTACTGGTCGTGGCCGTACTGGTGATGGGCTGGATGAGCGGCACGCTGGTACGTGTTGGCCTGGGGCTATGCGTCCTTTACGGCGTCACCGTGCTGTCGATGCTGTTCTTGCAGCGCCACCATGACGCGCGCTGGCGCGAGGTGGGTGACGTGCTCGAAGAGCTCACCACCACCTGGTACTTTGGTGCGGCGATGATTGTTCTGTGGCTGCTGTCACGCGTGCTGCAAAACAACCTGCTGCTGGCCCTGGCGGGTCTGGCCATCCTCGCAGGGCCTGCGGTGGTCTCGTTGCTGACCAAAGAGAAAAAGCTACGCGATGTTGCGTCTAAACATCGCATAGGCCACTGAGCCTGTCGTGGCCGCGATGACCAGTAGCGGCCACAAACTTCCCCAGACAATATCCAGACTCGCATCCTTCAGATAGATCTGCTTGGTGATATCCGTAAAGTGGCGTATCGGGTTTATCCACGTCAGATCCTGGAGCCACACCGGCATATTCTCAACCGGCGAGACGTACCCGGAGAGCAGGATCGCGGGCATCATAAAGACGAATACCCCGATAAACGCCTGCTGCTGCGTCGAGCAGAGTGCGGAAATCAGCAGCCCAAACCCCACCAGCGACAGCCCGTAAATCACCATCGTGAAGTAAAACAGCGCCAGCGATCCGGCGAACGGGATCTGGTAGGCCCAAATTCCCACCCCCAGCACGATGGTGGCCTGGAAGGTGGCGACAATTAGCGCCGGCACCGCTTTGCCGACGAAAATTTGCCAGGTGGCGAGCGGGGAGACCAGCAGCTGATCCAGCGTGCCCTGTTCGCGCTCGCGGGCGACGGAGAGAGAGGTCACAATCATCACCCCGATGGTGGTGATCATGGCGATCAGCGACGGCACCACAAACCACTTGTAGTCCAGATTCGGGTTATACCAGTTGCGCACCACCAGTTCGCTGTTGTTGGGCTTCGGTTTGCCGTCCATCAGCTCCTGCTGGTAATCCTTCACCACCTGCTGGAGGTAGTTGGCCGCGATCTGGGCGCTGTTGGAGTTGCGCCCGTCGAGGATCAGCTGCATCGGCGCGGTCTGGAAGGTATCCAGATTGCGGGAGAAATCCGCCGGGAAGCGCACCAGCAGCAGCGCTTTTTGCGTGTCGATGGTGGGCTGAATGTCCTGCGGGCTTTTCAGCAGCAGGATGTGGGTAAAGGCTTTCGCACGCGCAAAGCGCTGCGTCAGCTCGACGGAATGTTTGCCGTTGTCTTCGTTGTAAATGGCAATGGTGGCGTTGGTCACCTCAAGGGTGGCGGCAAACGGGAACAGTAAAACCTGGATCAGCACCGGCAACACCAGAATGGCGCGGGTTTGCGGCTCGCGCAGCAGGGATTGCAGCTCTTTGCGTATTAACGTCCATAAACGGTGAAACATGCGCGCTCCTTAATCTAACCGCCGTTTGGTTTTCATCCACGTCAACCCGATAAACATCACCGCCGACGCCATTAAAAACAGCGTGTTGATAATCAGCACTACCGGAATATTCCCCGCCAGGAACAGGCTTTGCAGCGTGCTCACGAAGTAGCGCGCCGGGATAATGTAGGTCACGGCGCGGATGACGGCAGGCATGCTGTCTATCTGGAAGATAAACCCGGACAGCATAATCGACGGCAGGAAAGCGGCGTTCAGCGCCACCTGCGCGGCGTTAAACTGGTTGCGGGTGATGGTGGAGATGAGCAGCCCCATCCCCAGCGTGCTGAGTAAAAACAGGCTGGTGATAAAGAACAGCACCACCAGCGAGCCGCGATACGGCACGCCGAGGATAAAGACGGATACCAGCATGCAGAGCAGCATCGCCAGCATGCCGAGGAAGTAGTAGGGAATAAGCTTGCACAGCAGCAGCTCGACGCGCGTCACTTCGGTGGAAAGCAGCGCCTCCATGGTGCCGCGCTCCCACTCGCGGGCGATAACCAGCGAGGTCAGAATCGCGCCGATCACCGTCATAATAATCGTCACCGCGCCCGGAATAATAAAGTGCTGGCTGATGGCGGCGGGGTTAAACCAGTAGCGCGTCTGCACGTCGATGAGCGGCTTAAATTCTTCACCCCGGTCTTCGGCGCGCTGCATTTGCCAGAGCTGCCAGATCCCCTCCGCGTAGCCCTGCACGAAGTTCGCGGTGTTCGGCTCGCTGCCGTCGGTGATGACCTGGATCGGCGCATCGGTATTCGCCCGCGCCATGTTGGCGGCAAAATCCACCGGAATGACGATCAGACCGCGAATCTTCCCGGCCTGCATCTTCTGGATCAGCTCCTGGCGGTTGTCGCTGATGGTGGCATCAATGTAGGGCGAACCGGTCATGGCGTGGGTAAAGTCCAGCGCCTCTTCGCTCTGCTGTTCGAGTAAAATCCCGACCCGCAGCTTGCTGGAGTCCAGGTTAATGCCGTAACCAAAGATAAACAGCAGCAGCAGGGGGATCACCACCGCAATCAGCCAGCTGCTGGGATCGCGCACGATCTGCCGCGTCTCTTTAACGCACAGCGCGCGAACCCGGCGCCAGGAAAGGGCGTTACTGCGCATGGGCATTCTCCTTATCCCAGTCGTGGATGAGGGTGATAAACGCCTGCTCCATGGTCGGGTCCGGCACCGCGTCGTCGGCGGCCTGGTTTTTCAGGTCGTCCGGCGTGCCGTGGGCAATCAGCTTGCCGCGATACACCAGCCCGATGCGGTCGCAGTACTCCGCCTCGTCCATAAAGTGGGTGGTCACCATCACGGTTACCCCTTTTTCCACCATGCTGTTGATATGCAGCCAGAACTCGCGGCGGGTAATGGGATCAACGCCGGAGGTCGGCTCGTCCAGAAACAGAATATCCGGCTCGTGCATCAGCGAGCAGGCCAGCGCCAGCCGCTGCTTAAAGCCGAGCGGCAGTTCGTCGGTGGCGTGGGAAGCAATCGTCGTTAACCCGAAGGCGTCGCTCATGCGGCGGATTTTCTCGTTCTGCGCCCGTCCGCGCAGGCCGTACACGCCGGAGAAAAAGCGCAGATTCTGCTCGACCGTCAGGTTGCCGTACAGGGAGAACTTCTGCGCCATATAGCCCAGGTGCTGGCGCGCCTTGCCGGAGCTGACTTTGAGATCCATATCCAGCACCAGCGCCTTGCCGGACGTCGGCACCAGCAGGCCACACATCATCTTAAAGGTGGTCGATTTTCCCGCGCCGTTTGGTCCGAGCAGGCCAAAAATCTCGCCGCGCTTCACGGCAAAATTCACGTTGTCAGTGGCGGCGAAATCCCCGAACTTTTTGGTGAGGGATTTGGCTTCGATCACCGTTTCGCCCGGCGTACCTTCCACCGTGTGCAGGATCGCCCCAAGCGGCGACTCGGAGGTCCCCGCGCCGCCCAGCAGGTCGATGAACGCATCTTCAAAACGCGGCGCCGTCTCTTCCATCTCAATCGTCGGCATCCCAGGCGCCCGGCGAATATCGTCGACGGTGGCCTCTTTTTTGAGGATGACCCGCACCGAGCGGCCCTGAATCATCCCGTCGCTGACCTGCGGCAACCTGAGCACCCGCTGCAGCAGCGAGCGGTTGGACGCCTGCGGGCTGTGCAGCAGGAAGCTGCGCCCGGCCATGCTCTGCGTCAGCGTCGTCGGCTCGCCCTGATAGAGCAGCTCGCCTTCGTTCATCAGCAGCACGTCCCGGCACTGCTCGGCTTCGTCGAGGTAGGAGGTGCTCCAGAGGATCAGCATCCCGTCGCCCGCCAGCTCGTGCACCATCTGCCACAGCTCGCGGCGGGAAATCGGGTCTACGCCGACGCCGGGCTCGTCCAGCAGCAGCACCTTCGGCTCGCCCACCAGCGTGCAGGCCAGCCCCAGCTTCTGCTTCATCCCGCCGGAGAGCTTGCCCGCCAGCCGGTCGGTGAACGGGCCGAGCGAGGTAAATTCCAGCAGGCGGGCGAAGGTTTTCTCCCGGGTTTCGCCGGTGACGCTGCGCAGGTCGGCGTACAGGTTCAGGTTTTCCATCACCGTCAGGTCTTCATACAGGCCAAACTTCTGCGGCATATAGCCGAGCATGGCGTGGAGCGGGCCGTCGTCTTTTATCGGATCCAGGCCCAGCACGCGGGCCGATCCTTCATCCGGCTTCAGCAACCCCGCCAGCATCCGCATCAGCGTGGTTTTCCCCGCGCCGTCCGGACCGACCAGCCCGGTCACGTAGCCTTTCCGGATGGTGCAGTTCAGCGGCGCGACCGCAGGCTTATCCATCCCCTTAAAGCGTTTAACCAGACTGTTGAGCTGAATAACCGCGTCATTCATGTCGTTCCCCGCTGTTCACTTTTACGGTGACGGGCATGCCCTGGCGCAGGGCGTCGTCCGCATCGGTCACGATGATGCGCAGGCGATACACCAGGTCGGTACGCAGGTCCGGCGTTTCTACCGTTTTCGGCGTGAATTCGGCGGTAGGGGAGACAAAGCCCACCTTGCCGTGATACGGCTTGTCCGGGCGACCGTCGGTATAGAGCAGCAGCTCGCGGCCCGGCTGCATCTGGCCGAGATTCGGCTCATCAATGTAGGCGCGCACCCACACCGGACGGGTGAGCGACAGGGTTAAAACGGTGCTTCCGGCGCTGAGCATGCTGCCCGGCTCGACGGCGCGGGTCATCAGCGTGCCGTCAGACGGTGCGATGAGCGTGGTGTCGTGCAGATCCAGCTCTGCCTGCGCCAGCTGGGCCTGCGCCTGTTCAAGGCTGGCTTTCGCCTGGGCGATATCCTGCGGGCGGTTACCGGTGTGGTACTGGCTTAATTTATCCTGCGCGGACTTCAGGGTTGCCTGCGCCTGGTCGCGGGAGGAGCGCGCATTTTCCAGGTCATTTGCGGAAATGGTGCGGCTTTTCCACAGCCCCTGCTGGCGGGCGTAGAAGTTCTGCGCGTAGTCATAGGCCGCCTGTGCCTGTTTGACGGCGGCAGCGGCCTGGGCGATCTCTTCGTCGCGATAGCCGGCCAGCATCAGGTCATACTGCGCCTGCGCAACGGAGACGCCCGCTTTGGCCTGCAGCAGCGCGTTTTCATAGGGCGCTTTGTCCAGCATCCCCAGCGTCTGCCCGCTTTTAATGGCATCGCCTTCGTCCACGTTGAGCGAGGCGAGACGTCCGCCGACGCGGAAGCTCATGTTCACCGTGCGAATATCCACGTTACCGTACAGCGTCAGGCCTTTATCCTGATGGCTCTGATACCACAGCCATCCACCGACGCCCGCGGCAAGCAAAACAATGACCACCAGAATGATGGCGACAGGTTTTTTCATGACTTCAGGCTCCTTTGCGTTAAGCCTTGCAGGATCAGATCGAGATGACAGGCGATCACCTCACCGATCTGCGCGGCTTTATCCTCATCAAATTGTGTCCAGCCGGTGCGTAACAGGATGGTTTCCCGGCCCAGACGGAAGGCAAGGATTTCACCCAGCAGGGCGTGGGTATGCAAAATTGTCGCGGTATCGCCGGCATCCCGCCCGGTATAGGCGGCGATCAGCCGGGTCAGGTGGGTATGCATCGGGGCAATCACCCGATCGTGTACCCGCTGGTAGGCGGCAGTGGGGGAGAGCTGCTCGCGGGAGATAAACTTGCTCAGGTTGAGCGTATCGTCGTGCGTCAGCACGCGGATCATGTTGTGGCAGGCACTCAGGATCAGCTGGCGGATGGCCTCGCGATCGGGCGACGGCTGGCCGAGCAGCGCGGTGGCCTCCTCGACGTGCGGGTGAAACTGCGTGCCGATAAAATCGGCAATCCACTCGGCGCAGGCGAGATATAAATCCTCTTTTGAGCCAAAATAGTAGGTAATCGCCGCAATGTTTTGCCCGGCCAGCGCGGCGATATCGCGCGTGGTCGCGTGCAGCCCGTACTCGCCAAACTGCGCCAGCGCGGCGGCAATAAGCTGGTTTTTGGCCTGTTCACCTTTGGTTGTTGTGGGAGTTGTATTCATGGCGGCATTAAAAATTAATCAATCGATTGATTAAGATTATGCCTGATTCGCATCCCCGTCGAGGGAACGCGGAGGGATATTTTATGCGCCACGTCACAAAAGCTGCTACACTCCGCCCCTTCGCGACATTGTGGTTTTTGTCCTCTCAATTGTTATATCTCCCTGAAAACTACACCTGTGATGGTCGGGGCGGTTCGGAGTTTTTATGTCTTTTGATTCCCTTGGCCTGAACCCGGAAATTCTGCGCGCGATCGCAGAGCAGGGCTACGTTGAGCCAACCCCAATCCAGCAACAGGCTATTCCTGCCGTTCTTCAGGGCCGTGACCTGATGGCCAGCGCCCAGACCGGCACCGGTAAAACCGCGGGCTTTACGTTGCCGCTGTTAGAGCTGCTGGTAAAAAACCAGCCGCACGCCAAAGGCCGTCGTCCGGTTCGTGCGCTGATCCTCACCCCAACCCGCGAGCTGGCCGCGCAGATTGGTGAGAACGTGCGTGACTACAGCCGCTATCTCAACATTCGCTCGCTGGTGGTGTTCGGCGGGGTCAGCATCAACCCGCAGATGATGAAGCTGCGCGGCGGCGTGGACGTGCTCATAGCAACGCCGGGCCGTCTGCTGGATCTGGAACACCAGAACGCGGTTAAGCTGGATAACATCGAAATTCTGGTGCTGGACGAAGCCGACCGCATGCTCGACATGGGCTTTATTCACGACATTCGCCGCGTGCTGGCCAAGCTGCCGCCGCGTCGTCAGAACCTGCTCTTCTCCGCGACCTTCTCCGACGAGATCAAGGCGCTGGCGGAAAAGCTGCTGCATAACCCGCTGGAAGTAGAAGTGGCGCGCCGCAACACCGCCTCTGAGCAGGTGACGCAGCACGTTCACTTTGTGGATAAAAAGCGCAAGCGCGAACTGCTCTCCCAGATGATCGGCCAGGGTAACTGGCAGCAGGTGCTGGTCTTTACCCGCACCAAGCACGGCGCGAACCACCTGGCGGAACAGCTGAACAAAGACGGCATCCGCAGTGCGGCGATCCACGGCAACAAGAGCCAGGGGGCGCGTACCCGTGCGCTGGCGGACTTCAAGTCTGGCGACATCCGCGTGCTGGTGGCGACCGACATCGCCGCCCGTGGCCTCGACATTGAAGAGCTGCCGCACGTGGTGAACTACGAGCTGCCAAACGTGCCGGAAGACTACGTGCACCGTATCGGCCGTACCGGTCGTGCGGCGGCCACCGGTGAAGCGCTCTCTCTGGTGTGCGTGGACGAGCACAAGCTGCTGCGCGACATCGAACGCCTGCTGAAGAAAGAGATCCCGCGCATCGAAACCCCGGGCTATGAAGTGGATCCGTCGATCAAAGCCGAGCCGATTCAGAACGGTCGTCAGGGCGGTCGCGGTCAGGGCGGCGGTGGTCGCGGCCAGCAGCCGCGCCGTGCTGAAGGTGGCGCGCCGAAGACAGCGGGCAAACCGCCGCGTCGTAGCAACGACAGCAAACCGGCCGGTGACAATCCGTGGCGCAGCGGCGAAGGCAAGCCGGCAGGGGAAGGGCAGCGCCGACGCCGCCCGCGCAAGCCTGCTAACCCGCAGTAATCTGGAAGCCCGGTCGTAAAGCCGGGCTTTTCTTTTTGCGGCAGCGAAGAGAAAGTGCCACAATAGTGGCTGTTTATACAGTATTTCAGGTTTTCCGATGGCTTTAACCGCGGCGCTGAAAGCGCAAATAGGCGCCTGGTATAAGGCGCTACAGCAGCAGATCCCCGATTTTATCCCCCGAGCGCCGCAGCGGCAGATGATTGCCGACGTGGCAAAAACGCTCGCCGGGGACGACGGGCGACATCTGGCGATTGAAGCCCCGACCGGCGTCGGGAAAACCCTGTCTTATCTCATTCCCGGCATCGCCATCGCGCGGGAGGAGGACAAAACGCTGGTGGTCAGCACCGCCAACGTGGCCTTGCAGGACCAGATCTTCAGCAAAGATTTGCCCCTGCTGCGCAAAATCATCCCCGACCTGCGGTTTACGGCCGCCTTTGGCCGCGGGCGCTACGTCTGCCCGCGTAACCTGGCAGGGCTTGCCAGCAGCGAGGCGTCGCAACAGGATCTGCTGGCGTTCCTCGACGACGATCTCACGCCCAACAACAAAGCCGAGCAGGAGCTCTGCGCAACGCTGAAAGGCGATCTTGATGGCTATAAATGGGACGGCCTGCGCGATCACACCGATAAAGCCATCAGCGACGATCTGTGGCGCAGGCTCAGCACCGACAAGGCCAGCTGTCTGAACCGCAACTGTCACTACTACCGCGAATGCCCGTTCTTCGTCGCGCGGCGCGAAATTCAGGAAGCCGAAGTGGTGGTGGCTAACCACGCGCTGGTGATGGCGGCGCTGGAGAGCGAAGCGGTGCTGCCGGAGCCGAAAAACCTGCTGCTGGTGCTCGACGAAGGCCACCATCTGCCCGACGTGGCGCGCGACGCGCTGGAGATGAGCGCGGAAATTACCGCGCCCTGGTTCCGCCTGCAGCTGGATCTCTTCTGCAAGCTTGTCGCCACCTGCATGGAGCAGTTCCGCCCGAAAACCACGCCGCCGCTGGCGGTGCCGGAGCGTCTGAGCGACCACTGCGAAGAGGTTTACAGCCTTATCTCGTCTCTGAACAACATCCTGAATCTTTATCTTCCCGCAGCCCAGGAGGCGGAACACCGCTTTGCGATGGGCGAACTGCCGGACGAGGTGATGGAGATTTGCCAGCAGCTGGCGAAGCATCTTGAAAAGCTGCGCGGGCTGGCGGAGATGTTCTTAAACGATCTCAGCGAGAAAACCGGCTCGCATGACGTGGTGCGTCTGCACCGTATTCTTTTGCAAATGAACCGTGCGCTCGGCATGTTCGAAGCGCAGAGCAAGCTCTGGCGGCTGGCCTCGATGGCGCAGGCGTCGGGCGCGCCGGTCACCAAATGGGCCACGCGTGAAGTGCGCGACGGCCAGGTCCACCTGTTTTTCCACTGCGTGGGCATCCGCGTGGCCGATCAGCTGGAAAAGCTCATCTGGCGCAGCGTGCCGCACGTGGTCGTGACCTCCGCCACGCTGCGCTCCCTGAACAGCTTCTCGCGGCTGCAGGAGATGAGCGGCCTGAAAGAGAAAGCGGGCGATCGTTTTGTCGCGCTGGATTCGCCGTTTAACCACTGCGAGCAGGGGAAGCTGGTGATCCCGCGCATGAAGTATGAGCCGCTTATCGACAACGAAGAGCAGCACATTGCGGAGATGGCGGCCTACTTCCGCGAACAGGTTGAGAGCAGAAAGTACCCCGGTATGCTGGTGCTGTTTGCCAGCGGACGGGCGATGCAGCGTTTTCTGGAACATGTGACCGACCTGCGCCTGCTTCTGCTGGTCCAGGGCGACCAGCCCCGTTACCGGCTGGTGGAAACCCATCGCAAGCGCATCGATAACGGCGAGCGCAGCGTGCTGGTGGGATTGCAGTCCTTCGCGGAAGGTCTGGATTTGAAGGGCGATTACCTGACGCAGGTGCATATTCATAAAATTGCCTTCCCGCCCATCGACAGCCCGGTCGTTATCACCGAGGGCGAGTGGCTGAAGAGCCTCAACCGTTATCCGTTTGAGGTGCAGAGTTTACCTGCGGCGTCGTTTAACCTTATTCAGCAGGTCGGGCGTCTGATCCGTAGCCACGGCTGCTGGGGGGAGGTGGTGATTTATGACAAGCGTCTGCTCACTAAAAATTACGGCCAACGGTTGTTAAACGCGCTGCCGATCTTTCCGATTGAACAGCCAGAGGTCCCCGAGGTAAAAAAACGCCCGGCAACACTGACCGCCGGGCGCAGGAAAAGCATCCGTGCTAAGGGGCGCGGTCCTACTGGTAAGTGAAGGTCACCTGCACCACGCTGCTGAACGTCCCTGCGCTCACCGGCATGGAGGTGGCGTAGTAGCGTGCGGCGAGTGGGAAGGTGGCCGTATGATCGTTTTGATTAATCACCGCGTTAAAGCTCGCCTGCGGAGCGATGAGAATATTGTCCTGCCGGTCTGCCAGCTCCAGCGCCAGCCCCTTTGCGCTGCCGATATTGGCGAATTTAGTGGGGTGCGTGCTGTCCGCCTGGCCGTAGAAATAGGCGGTGGCAAGCGCGAGGCTTGGCGGGCAGTGGGATACTGACAGGGAAAAGTCTTTCCACTCGCCGGTATCGCCCACGTCTTTAAAATCACCGGATGCCGCCTGACCTAAATCCACCGTCAGGTTCCGGCTGGCGCTGTCGATGATGCAGGTATTGGCGTAAATGTTGCCCGTCATCTGGATCTGAATATCTTCGGCGTGTGCCTGGGCGATCAGCCCCAGCGCCAGAAACGCAATTATCTTCTTCATGTCAGTTACTTATAAGCAAGCGTGATGGTGGCAACGGTGTTGGCCGGACCGGGAGTGACCACGTCGCTGACCTGCTCGTAGCGCACCTCAAACGGTATGGTCAGCGTTTCGTTGGCAATGGCTTCGCTTCGGGTGTTAACGTAGGTATCAAAGGTGGCGATATTGTCGTCGAACAGCATTCGGACACCGACGCCCGTCGCGACGCCAGTCTGCTGCGTGAGTTTCAGCACCCCTTCGAAGGCCGTTTCATAGCCGTTTGAGCTGGTAATTTTCACTTCAGGCTGTACGGTGCTGTTGCAGTTCACCGTGACGTCAAAGTTTCGTGCCGGAGAAGAGAGCATCCCCACGCTGATAAAATCGCTGACCGGGAAATCCCCCAGATTGACCGTCAGGTTTTTCGGCAGGACGGAGCAGGTGACCTCTTTCAGAATAACGTTGCCAGCATAGGAGATGGTGTTGGGATCGCCCAGCCCTTCGTGGTGATAAACCCCGATCCCAAAACGGGTCTGACTTTGATTCAGCGTGCCTGACGCTACGGTATCGCTGGTTTTGACCAACTCCAGCGTAACGTCGAAATTAAAGGTCTGTTTGCCATCGCTGGAAACATAACCCAACGGCGTTCCTGTGGAAATGCAGTTAACGCCTCCGGCTCCGCTGATGCGCTGCCCCTGATCGTTCATCAGGGCCACACCGATCCCAGGAACTCCCGAATCGTAGACACCTTTCAGGCCTGGAATCTCAGCCCCAGTGCCGTAGTAACAAGAGACAATTTCCAGCCCCTTATCTTCCGCATTGTCACAATTACCGGCGATATGGGCGATTTGCTCTGTACCCGGGATCGTTTCGCCAACGGCCAGCGTCGTGGGAACGGAGATAGAGGCCACGTTGATCATTTTCGGCAGGTCTGGCGTAGTACAGGTCGCCTTCGCATGCGGCATAAATAACGCGGCGGTTCCCAGAACCAGTAAGAAAAAGCACTGTTTAATCATTTGCATAATCGTTAGCCTGAACGGTGGATCAGTGACACTGCGCGGCAGCGTTAATGATGCTGGTTTTCTCTTTCTCATCCGTTAGCGCATAGTCAGCGACGCAGTGCTCGTTCGCCCCCTGTCCCCAGGAAACGTAGAGATGCCCTTGCTGCGGCAGACCAGAGAGGTAGGTCTGGCCGTCATTCCCGACAATAAATTCGCTGTCCTTATCCTCGGTGGTGACCGTTGCGCCGAAGGGCAGCGGTTTACCCTTTTGCGTAAGCGTCATCAGGACGCGGTTACCCACGCGGGTGTTAAAGCTGGCGCGCACCACGGCCCCGCGGGTTGGCGTCACGATCTGCGCCGCGTGGGTGACGTCGGCGTTGTCCGGTAGCGTTTCGGTATCCAGCGCGATGGTGTTGTGGCGATACGCGGTAACAAACGGCACGACGGTGTAGCCGCGGAAGTCGGTCTCGACGCCCGTCTGGTTCGTGATATGGGTTCCGTGCGTGCCCGGCGCTTTCACCAGCGCGATGGTGTCACCGAGCGGCTGGCTCAGGGTTATTCCGTTCGCATGGGCAACCACGCCACCCTGCAAACCGACGTTCACGGTCTGCTGATATTTATCCTGACTGACGCCTGCGCTCACTTCACCATAGGTCGCTTTATAATCGGCGTTGATGCTGGTGGAGTTACCGCTGCCGGTGCTGCTCAGCCCTTCCTGGATGTTCCAGTTCAGGTTGTCCTCTTTCAGCGCCGTGCCGTTCAGGCCGATGTTCTGCGTCGTGCCGTCTTTGGTGTTGTTCAGGTTGTAGGTGGCCCAGGTGTTATGCATCCAGCGGTCCAGCGGCACCGAGACGCTCAGCGAGAACTGGTTGTCGTTTGTCACCTCGTTACCGTCTTCATCGCTGTCCTGGGTGTTTTTGTTCATGCTGTAGCTGAGGCTGTAGCTCACCCCGTGCCAGCTATTGTTGTAGCTGACGCTCATCGAGGTCATGTTCTGACTCTGACTCCAGTACGTCTCTTTCACCATGCTCAGGGTGACGGATCCCCAGCCTTCCGGCAGCGTCTGGTCGATGGTGGCTTCGGTTCGGGCGCGGCGCTGCTGCGGTGCAGACCAGTCGTCGGAGCGGGTATATGACTCCATGGTGTCTTCAAGGGTGTAAAACCCTTTGCTGTTGTAGCGATAGCCGGCCAGGGAGAAGTTGGTGCCTGACCGGGCGATGTCTTTGCTATAGCGCACGCGCCACGACTGGCCTTTGCTGGCCTGCTGTTTTTTCAACAGGGCCTTCGCGCGGGTCACGTCAAGGGAGAAGGCGCCTAAATCGCCCATGTTTTTCCCGACGCCAGCCGCCTGAGACTGGTAATGGCTGCTCTGCTGCACGCCACCGTAGGCGGTGAAACCGTAGGGTAAACCGTAGATGGCGCTGCCCTGGGCAAACGGGGTTTTCTCGACGTCGTTGTCATAAGAACGGTAGCGTCCGGCAGTCAAGCTGTAGCGCAGATTTTTTTCACGCTGCAATACCGGCACGGAGGCAAACGGCACGACGAAATGGCTTTCGCTGCCGTCGGTCTCTTTCACGGTGACCTGGAGATCGCCGCTGCTGCCGGTGGGGTAGAGATCGTTAATTTCGAACGCGCCGGGGGCGACCGTGTTCTGATAAATGATGTAACCGTTCTGGCGTACCACCACCTGCGCGTTACTGTGGGCGGTGCCGCGAATAATGGGGGCGTAGCCTTTTTCACTGTCCGGCAGCATGTCGTTATCGGATTTCAGCTCCACGCCGGTGTAGGGTACGCTGTCAAAAACGTCGGAAGGCGAGGAACTCTGGCCGACGGTGAAGTCGCTTTTCATTGCCACCATATCGCGTTGCGCGTAGGTATATACGGAGGTGAATTTTTGGTCCTCCTCGTTACCCGTGGTGCTGCGATTCCAGGTGGAATAGTTGCGAATGCGCCATGCGCCAATGTTCAAACCCGGACGCAGGTTAACGTACTGGCTGCTGTTATCCTGTTCGCCCGGCTGGCGCGCATGGCTTTGGCTGGCATTCGCACTGTAGTTAAGCAGGCCCGCGTTAATTCCTTCGTCAAACTCTTTTGGGTCAATGTAGCCGCGAGGCACATGACCGAGCGCCGACTGGGGAATGCTCAGCAGCAGTTGCTGGTTGCGAACGCGGAAGGTCGCGGATGCCGCAGGGATGGCGTGTAAATCGGCGCACTGGCCTTTGGCTTTCAGCTGCGGATATTTTTGGGTTTTGATCCCGAGGCTTTTTAAATCGTCCACGGTAAAGCAAGGTTGCAGCGTGCTGTTGCCGTGATCGTCTTTCTGCAGCGTAAAGGTGACATCGCGGGTATCAATTTTATTATTATTGATAAACACCGTAACCTGATATTTACCCGGCGCCTGGCCTGGGCCTTTTTCATAGACGGATAAATCGGTTTTTCCCTGCTGGGGATTATCAATATCCAGCAGGGCAGGGTTAAAATAATCATCAGCCATAACCTGATGCGCAAAGATCGCCATTACCAGGCCAAAAAAAATGACCAGCAATGACGAAAATCGGCAGGTGAACGGCTTTTTATGGCTGTACATGATTATTTTATTACCGGGGAAAAGTATTAATGAACGGATTTCGACCAGGTATGGCTGATGCTGCCGTAATCAGTAATAATGGAATACGTCACGTTCGAGCCTCTGACATTACCCGGTATGGCAAAATGCGTTTCTGTTTTTGGAACGGCCCAGGTCGCTTTCGTCACTTTCTGACCATTCAGGGTGACTGCCTGGAAATTCATATAAAACGGCGTGGGGTTATTCACCACCAGCTCGTTACCTTCGCGACGCCATTCAAGCTTATCGGCCACGTCTTCTGGTCTGCCTTTTACCGCAGACGGGCGATACAGCAATTTAATACGGGTATTAATCGCAATTTGCAGCGTATTCACGCCTTCCACCTGCTTTGAGGAAGGGATCGCTTTAATATTCAACCAGTACAGGGATTCCCTGTCTTCAGGCAAATTTCCGCCCGTACGTACCACGCGCAGAACGTTATCTTCTTTCGCATCCAGACGGAAAAGCGGCGGGGTGATGAGGAACGGGGCTTTGGCCAGGTTTTTACCGCCGGAATCAACCCAGGACTGTACCAGATAATCCGTCGCATCTGGATTTGAAAGACCAAGAGATGATTCCTTTTTATCTCCCTGGTAGACCAGACGGGTGCCATTAATAATGACGCCCGCATGTGCAGTGGCGGCTACCAGTAAAAGCGTGCTCAGTAAATAACCGTGGCGCATACAGATTTCTCAATAAATAGATGAGATATTAATGCCCGCAAAAGCATTAATATCTCAGGATTGATAAGATCAGTTATAAATAACGGTGAAGGTCGATACAGAGTTAGCAGGGCCTGCGGTGATCGCAGCGCCGGTTTGGATATAACGGGCACCAAATTCCAGATCGTTAACCGCCGTACCGGAGGTTAATTGATACTGCTGCGATGGCGTATACAGGCTGACAGGCTGCTCTGAGGCATCAACCAGCTGAATTGCCACACCGGTCGCCGCATCGCTATCTGGCGTTAAGGCCAGCGTAGCGTTGTTATTCGCATCTGGCGTACCGCCGAAATTAATGGCTGCGGAGGTGACCGTGTCAGGACAATTCGTTAACTGAATATCAAACTTCGTTAATGTGCTGGTAGAGCCAGCACCGGTAAATACCGTTTTAGACACTTTTCCCAGCTGAACATTTAATGGATTACTTAATCCATTCACAACCTGACAAGCAGAATCGATAATTTCACCGGTGAAATTGATCTGACCTTCACCGTTTGTTGCCGCAAACGTGGATGCAGAACATCCCACCGCTGCGGCGATGATTAAACCTAAAGCAACCTTGTTCATAACAAATCCTGATATGTTTCTGGTGAGAGCGTTGCCTGGACGTTTTCACCGTTGACCCTTAATGACTTTCCGCTGGTTATTTAAACAAATAATGGTGCATTAAGAATCTTCTGCAGAAATCACAAATAATTGAAATAATGCTTGAGTTTCTTTTTTATCCTTAAAAACAGAACGTTGATGATGTAGAAAAAAACTAACGTCCGAACGTTTAACAGGGCTATATTGTTACCAGAAGGATATTTTCAGGAGAGATGTCGTGGATTTTCGCAAGATTATCAAAGAGGTAGGCAGGGGCAAAAACCACGCCCGCGATCTGGACCATGAAACTGCTCGCGCCCTGTATACCCGAATGCTCGATGGCGAGGTACCTGACCTGGAGATGGGCGGCATACTGATTGCGCTGCGTATCAAAGGCGAAGGCGAAGCGGAGATGCGCGGTTTTTACGAGGCGATGCAGGCGCAAACGCTGCGCCTGACGCCGCCGGTGGCAAAACCGATGCCGATTGTCATCCCGAGCTATAACGGCGCGCGCAAGCAGGCAAACCTCACTCCGCTGCTGGCGATCTTATTGCATAAGCTGGGGTTCCCGGTGGTGGTTCACGGGGTCAGCGAAGATCCCACCCGCGTGTTGACGGAGACCATTTTCGGCATGCTGGGGATTGAGCCAACGCGTCATGCAGGACAGGCGCAGGCGAAGCTGGATGGCCATCAGCCGGTTTACATCCCCGTCGGAGCCCTGTGCCCGCCGCTGGAAAAGCAGCTGGATATGCGCTGGCGCATGGGCGTGCGCAACAGCGCCCACACCCTGGCGAAGCTGGCGACGCCGTTTGCAGAAGATGCCGCATTGCGCCTTTCCAGCGTATCGCACCCGGAATACGTGGGGCGTGTCGGGAAATTTTTTGAGGAGATTGGCGGCAGGGCGCTGCTGATGCACGGTACAGAAGGTGAGGTGTATGCCAATCCACTGCGCTGCCCTCAGCTGATGCTGATCGATTCTGCCGGTACGCGCGCTGTCCTGGCGCGCGGGGAAGAGAATACGGACGTCATTCTCCCTGAAGCGAAAGACCCGCACACCACCGCGCACTGGATTGAACAGTGCCTCGCCGGAAACGTGCCTGTGCCGCAGTCTATTAAGCTGCAGATGGCCTGCTGCCTGCTGGCAACCGGGGAAGTTGATACGGTCGAGGCCGGTCTCAAACGCGTGGACGCGGCGTTTTAGGCAAAAAAAAGCCCGTCCAGTGGCGGACGGGCAAGCAAGGGTAACAAACAACAGGGTCAATGAGGGTTGGAGCAGCTCACCAGAGGGTTTGGCGAGGGGACAGCATTCATTCAGGCGATTATTTGTAGATAACCGCGGTACCGCTCAGCTTGTTATTGCCGTTAGCGGAGGTAATGGTGTATCCGCTTGCACCGGCAGCAGCTGCTTTCTCAGCCAGTTTGGCTTCCAGACCGTCCAGGGTGGTCGCGCCATCAGCACTCACCACACCGACTTTGTTCATGTTCTGTGCCTGAGCAGAAGAGACTGGCTCTACGGCGAAAGCGCCGAAAGACAGAGCGGACAGGGCAACAGCAGCTACAGCATATTTGATGGTTTTCATAAGTAATCTCTCGCAGGTGTTTCTGTTAAGGGGACGATGTTCCGTCGATGTGATGAGTATCACGTTTTTTCTTGAGAGATAAAATCGAAGAGAATTGACGTGGTCAATCAAAAAAATTGAATGACAAATAACTTATTGATTACTAATAAATTCAAAGTGGCGCTTTACACTTCTTGTGGATGCGCTTTACAGAACAAAAATGAAGGGCACATTTTGCTACGCGGTTCGCTAAAAATCGTGAGCGTAAAGGTAAGCGCCCCGGCGGTTAACTTAGGTAAAGGAAAGTCAACGTAACTGGCTATCTTTCGAACCTCTGCGATTATAACCTGAATGTGAAGCATTTTTTGAATCTTTATTCTGCTGACACGTAATGCATAACCTTACGCCTGGCATGGCTTTTCGCCGCGCCTCCGGGATCGGTTCTCCACACTCTTCGCACTCCTCCAGGCTTTCGCCGCGTGGGATTTCACCGCGAGCGCGCGCAACCGCATCTTCAATCGTACTGTTGATCTGTTCGTTTACGGCGTCATCATTCGCCCAACCGGAAGCCATAGCATCCTCCTGAAATGGTGTTATACCCTGCTTTTAATGTGGGGTTAAAAAATAAACAATCAAGGCGAGGAAGAGAGCAAACTGCATCTGGCAGGCAGATGCAGTCATGGGGTGGGGCAGATTATTTATAGATGGTCGCTGTGCCGTACATATGGTTATCTCCGCCAGCGGAATTCACCACGAAGCCTTTTGCACCTTCCTGGCGGGCTTTTTCCGCCAGTTTATTCTGCAGATCGTCCAGGTTACTGGCGCGGCTTACGGAGACGGTGCCTGCAGGTTGAAGCTGGCTGGTGTCGGTACTCTGGGTCAGCGACTGAACGGCCATCGCAGAAAATGACGCGGTCGTCAGGGCGGCGGCGATAACAACAAGGGTCAGGTACTTTTTCATAATCACATCCTCATGAGGAAACAACAGGTGATTCCCCTTAAGTTTAGAAGCCTGACGAGTGTGACTTAGCGCAAATATTTGATGATGATCTGCTTATTTTTTGAACGATAAAAATTGACATTGCGCTGACAGATCATAGACATAAAGGTGTTTGATTTATGGCGGCTTTTTCAGCGCCGCAGAGAAAGATTTACCGTTGGGCCAGCAAAGGGTATCTTACGCCGCTGTTTAAAGGAGAACGCCATGACTTCCCAAAAGCCGGGATTGCACCCACGAAACCGCCACCGCAGCCGCTACGACATGAATGCGTTATGCCTGAGCTGCCCGCCGCTGCAGGACTACATTGTCCAGACCCCCGCGGGTGAACCTTCGGTCAACTTTGCTGACCCCCAGGCGGTTAAAATGTTGAACAAAGCGCTGCTCGCACATTACTACGGTGTGGCGAACTGGGATATTCCGGAAGGCTTTCTCTGTCCACCCGTTCCGGGCCGCGCGGATTACCTTCATCACCTTGCCGATCTTCTGGCTGAAGACCGTGATGGCATTATTCCTCAGCAGGCGACCGTGCTGGATATCGGCACCGGGGCGAACCTGATTTACCCGCTGATCGGCGCGCATGAGTATCCCTGGCGCTTTACCGGAAGCGAGATCGGTGCCGAGGCCTTCGCCAGCGCCCAGGCGATTATCAACGCGAACCCGGGATTAAGCCGCGCCATTCGCCTGCGTCGTCAGAAAGAGGCCGCCTCAATCTTCAACGGCATTATTCATAAAAATGAAACCTATGACGCCACGATGTGCAACCCGCCGTTCCACGATTCGGCGGCAGCGGCCCGCGCGGGCAGCGAGCGCAAGCGCCGCAACCTGGGTCAGGCTGAAGACGCCGCGCTGAACTTCGGCGGTCAGCAGCAGGAGCTGTGGTGTGAAGGCGGCGAGGTGGCCTTTATCCTGCGCATGATTGCGGAAAGCAAACAGTTTGGCCGTCAGGTGAAGTGGTTTACGACGCTGGTTTCCCGCGGAGATAACCTGCCGCCACTTTACCGCGCGCTCACCGAAGCGGGCGCGGTGAAAGTAGTGAAAAAAGAGATGGCGCAGGGCCAGAAGCAAAGCCGCTTTATCGCCTGGTCATTTATGGACGATAACAAACGTCGCAAATAGCGCTGCGTCGCAGGCCGGGTCAGGCGAAGCCGCCACCCGGCAATCCGGCTACAGCGTCGGCTCCTGCGGAGGGAGCGGCGCTGCGGGCGGCGGCAGGACCTGATACGTCTGTACCGGCATCCGCACGTTCGCCAGATCGAAGTGCTTTTTCACCATGCTGTCGAGCGCAAAGCGCACCGTCCACTGCTTCAGCGGCTGGGTGGTGAACGACACGCGTAGGGTAAAGGCCGTGTTCGTCAGCCCGACAATGCCGGCAAATGACGGCTCGCCAATCACCAGCCCGCGAATATCCTCCATCTGCATCAGCTCTTCTACCGCATCGCGCAGCGCCTGCTTCGCTTTATCGGCATCCTCATGACGATCCACATCGTAGTTCGCCACCACGGAACCAATGCCGCGCACAAAGTTGGCAAAGGTGGTGATCGAAGACCAGGGAATGATGTGGTACGCCCCGGTATCCTGACGCACGCCCACCGAGCGAATCGACATCCGCTCCACCGTGCCGGTCAGCGGCCCGATGGTCACCAGATCGCCCGTGTTCATCCCGTTCTCAAACTGGATAAAGATACCGGTAATAATATCCTTCACCAGCGTTTGCGACCCGAAGGAGATCGCCAGCCCCAGGGCACCTGCACCGGCCAGCAGCGGGGCGATATTCACCCCGATTTCTGACAGCACAATCATGATGGTGATGGTACTGATGATGACCGCCAGCGCGTTGCGGAACAGCGTCAGCAAGGTGCGGGCCCGCGCGCTGGGCAGGGGCCTGCCGTGAATATCCGACACCAGACGGTTCTCGATGAGGCTCGCCAGCAGCGTCCATCCGACGGCAGAGAAGAACAAAATCAGCGCGATGCGAATCAGAATGTCGACCGTTTTTTCACCTGCGCCGTTGTGCAGCCAGTTCCAGAAATCAAACAGGCTCCACGCGTTAAGGAGCAGCATGATCGCCACGCAGACGGTGAGAATGCGCGCCACCTTGAGGGATACCGACATCCAGCCGTTCACCCGTTTTTGCAGCTCCGGGTAATTACGCTGTACCTGCGGCGACAGGGTGATGGTTTTCGAGATCCAGCGCGACAGCAGCCCCGACACAAACGCCGCAATGCCGATAATGGCCAGGCTTTTGAATGTTGCCCCCATCATAAATTTCAGGCTGTTTCCCGGGTCGAACAGCGAGAAGAAGCACAATACGATGAAGTAGGCGCTTGCCAGCCAGTGCCACACCAGGGCGAATGCGCGAATAAACAGGCTGAAGAACGAGAGGGAACGATCGGCCAGATGCAGCAGGCTCTCAGTGATGGTCTTTTTATTGTGGAAGATAAGGTACAGCGACCAGACGGTAATGCAGAGCATGATAATGACGTTTGCCAGCGCGCCAAACTGGACGTTCACCTGGTTGGAGATGATCGGCACGGCAACCAGCAGACCGTAGCCAATCAGCCCGCTGAGCACGCTCAGGCGCAGCGCCCAGTATGTTGCGCTCTCGTCCCGAATGGAGAAGGGACGCAGCGCCGGCACGTGAGGGCAAAAGAGTAACCGCAGCAGCGCCTTGAAGAACTCAATCAGGGCAAAGGCATTCAGGAAAAGCGACTGCTGGAAGGCGATGGTTTTGTTGCCCGCGTTCAGCCTGTCGGCCAGCATCTGGCCTAAGAACAGCGTCAGCGCCAGCAGCAGTAAATCGATGATAAAGGCTGAGGCGATCATCAGCGGCAGGTGCAGCCAGCTGCTTTTCTGCTGATTCTTTCTGCGTCCCCATTGCCCCATTTTGCGGTACAGCGGCCACGCGCACAGGCGCACCAGCCAGTAAAAAAGGAAGACTGCACCGGCCAGCATCAGGAACTGCATGGCGGCGGCGGTAAACGTTTGTGGGTTAAACGGCTTATGGGGTGAGCCAATCAGGTTGCGGTAGAGCTGGGCAAAGCGCGAGGAGAGCGCTTCCCCATAGTGGCGGCTCACGTCAGTGACATTTTCCAGCACCGTTTTTTGCTCCTCCACCTGCGGAGGGGTGAGGGTCGGAACGGTTTCCTGGGGCGGCGTGGCGGCGGCTTTGCGCAACTGCTCGATTAATTCCTTTCGGGAGGTGTCGTTCTCAAGAACGTCGGCAAGCGCGCCGTAAGCCGCTTTCTTCTGTTCAACATCCGGTTCCGGCGGGGGCGTACTTTGCTGGCTGGCGGTTGTTCCGGTGGTCACACCGGGGATCGCGACGGCGAACGATGGCGCACTAAACAGGCTAATCAACAGCAACAGGATCCACGGCACGGCGTCCTCCGGTGAAAATGTCGAACAAAATGATAAGTATAGAAGTCGGGACGCGGAGGGGGATTTTTGGGAACAATCTGGCGTAAAAAAGCCGGGCAGGCCCGGCTTAGCGTAACGCGAGGGATCAGGAGACGTGCTGCAGGAACTCCTGCAAACGCGGGCTCGGCGGGTTCGCAATCAATTCCTGCGGGTTACCGTCTTCCGCGATACGGCCTTTATCAATAAAGATCAGGCGGGACGCCACTTTCTCCGCGAAGCCGATTTCGTGGGTCACGATAACCATCGTCATCCCTTCTTCCGCCAGATCCTGCATGACCTTCAGCACCTCGTGACGCAGCTCCGGGTCGAGTGCGGACGTAGGCTCATCAAACAGCATCAGCTTCGGTTTGACCGCCAGCGCACGGGCAATCGCCACGCGCTGCTGTTGACCACCGGACAGCTCGGAAGGGTAGTGATGGGCGCGTTCAGCCAGGCCGACTTTCGCCAGCAGATCTTTGGCCAGCGCTTCTGCCGCCGCTTTGTTGGCACCGCGCACGCGCAGCGGGCCAAACATCACGTTCTCCAGCGCCGTCAGGTGCGGGAAAAGGTAGAACTGCTGGAACACCATGCCCGCTTCCTGACGAATCAGACGGTCATCCACTTTCGGGTCATTCACCTTCAGACCGTCGACAATCAGGTCGCCGCTGGTGATCTCTTCCAGCTTGTTGATGCAGCGCAGCAGGGTCGACTTACCGGAGCCGGATGGCCCGATAATCACCACCACTTCACCCTGTTTGATGTTCAGATCGATATTGTGCAGCACCTGGGTTGGGCCAAAGTGCTTGGAAACGTTTTTAAATTCAATCACAGGATTTTCATCCTTCTTTCAAGACGACGCAGAACGAAGCTCAGAACCAGAGTAATGATCAGGTAGACAACGGCCACCGCACTCCAGATTTCCAGCGCGCGGAAGTTGCCAGCAATGATCTCCTGCCCCTGACGGGTCAGTTCGGCCACGCCGATAACAATGAACAGCGACGTATCTTTAATGCTGATGATCCACTGGTTACCCAGCGGTGGCAGCATGCGACGCAGCGCCAGCGGCAGAATAACGTGGCGGATCGTTTCGCGACGTGAAAGGCCTAATGCCAGACCGGCTTCACTGAACCCTTTATGAATCGACAGCACCGCACCGCGGGTAATTTCCGCAATGTAGGCGCCCGAGTTGATCATAATGGTGACGACGGCGGCGCTGAACGGGTCGATGCGCAGGTCGGTGAATGCCATAGGCAGGGCGAAGTAGATGAACATGACCTGCACGACAATGGGGGTGCCGCGGATCACTTCGATGAAAACCAGTGCGATGTGGTTTGCAATCCAGCCACCGTAGGTGCGGGCGAAACCGGCGACAAGACCGATAATCAACCCGCCAACCAGACCCAGGACCGAAATCCACAGGGTCATTTTAGCGCCTTCAAGCAAGAGTGGAATGGCAGGCCAGATGGCGCTCCAGTCAAACTGCATGATGTATTCCTGTATACCGTGGTGAAAAACGAAAAACGTAGGCCCGGTAAGCGGCAGCGCCACCGGGCGTTACAAACCTGAATTCAGGTGAAATTATTTAGGCTCGGTACCGAACCATTTTTTGTAGATTTCGTTATAGGTGCCGTTCTCTTTCAGCGTTTTCAGCGCGCCGTTAACTTTCGTGCGCAGGTCGTCGCTGCCTTTCGGGAAGGCGATACCGTACTGCTGAGCTTCCAGAGATTCGCCCACAGATTTGAACTTGCCGTTGCCCGCGGTTTTGATGAAGTACAGGATGTTTGGCGTGTCGTGCAGCACTGCGTCAGCGCGGCCGGTACCTAGCTCCATGTACGCATTGTCGATGTTCGGGAACTGGCGCAGGTCTTTGGTTTTGATATTCGCTTTCGCGTAATCAACTGACCCGGTGCCGCTTTTCACTGCCACCACTTTGCCGTCGAGATCTTTCACGCTTTTTACGTCGTTATTATCGGCTTTGACCATCACCAGCAGGCCGCTTTTGTAGTAGCCGTCAGAGAAGTCGATCGCTTTTTTACGCTCGTCGGTAATGGTGATACCCGCCAGCGCCAGATCAACGTTCTTGGTTTGCAGTGCCGGGATGATGCCGCTGAAGTCCATCGGCTTCAGGGTGTAATCCAGCTTGAGTTCTTTTGCGACTGCGGCCCACAGATCCACATCAAAACCAACGTATTTATCACCCTGTTTGAATTCAAACGGAACGAACGCCGTGTCGGTCGCCACAACCAGTTTGTCGGCAGCCTGAGAGGACACCGCAAAAGCCAGGGTAAGTGCAGCCAGTGAAACTTTTAATACAGACTTCATAGCATTTCCTTTTATATCCACGGGGCGATCCCCTGCGAGAACAGGTGGCACAATGAAAAAATCGTGCCAACTTTACAAGTTGTTGTTTTGCAAAGGGGATGATGTCATGCATTGCACAATAAATGGGGCAATGAGGTTTTATTGCACCAAAGTGGAGCACTGTTTTGGTGCGCTTCGTTTGGCTCAACTGACGGGGAGATATTTAGCGTAAATTCTGACGAAAAAACAATCTTCCGTTAACGGTTGTGTGAGGTGATTATTACAATTTCTTCACTTTTGCACGTTCTCAGGCAAAAAACGTGCACCATAGATGTGCAAAACCCTCACCGGAAGGCGAGGGTTTGATAGAAAATTCGTATGAATTATTCGATGTTAGATTCGATGAACCACAGGAACTGATCCAGATCGCGGGACGCGGCGGTGAAGATATCTGCGGTATCTTCGTCTTTCGCTTCGCTAATCGCTTTGCGCACATCGTTCGCCACAATCGCGTAGCGGTCCGCCAGCTCTTTCAGGTGATCCTGAACGGTATGGATATCCAGCGGATAGCTTTTCAGCGGGGTTTTGCTGTTGATCACCTGTGTGGTACCCAGCGCCACGCCGCCTAACTGAACGGCACGTTCAGCCATCGTATCGAGGTGGGTAACCAGTGCTGTGCGGAAGCCATCCAGCATTTCATGAACGGCAATAAAGTTTGCACCGCGCATATTCCAGTGGGCCTGTTTGGTGATCAGCGAAAGATCGATGAACTGGATCACCTGGCGATTCAGCAACTCAATGGTCGCTTTTTTGTCGCTGTCCGATACATCGTTACGGGTATAAAGCAGATTAGACGCTTTCGTTTTCACCAGTTTAGCGGTACTCATAATCTCATATCCTCTTGATGTTTATGTCCCAGGTAATTACGGAACTAAGTATAGCACCGGATTTTTTCTCTGCGGTTTGGCTGTGCCTATCGGTTTAATAGCGAGAAGGAGGTTGAGAATTTAATTAATTGAAAATGTTGAATAATTTTTAAATTGATACAGATCAATCTTAATTGCTGAATGAGAAAGTCAGCACAGAGGAATATTTAGCTGGCAGGAATCAGAGTGTAAGAAATTATAACGACTGTCTTTTTGGCCTTTATTCTGCATGGCGTGGAAGCCATGCAGAATATATGGCCTTAGTTGATATCCACTTTCTCAACTTTAGGTTCGGGGCGCATGGTGAGCGTCGATCCCATTGATGCCGCGATAATCGAGCAGAGCGCCAGCGTCTGGGTCAATGTCAGGGTTTCACCGAGAAACACCATCCCGGAAATGGCTGCAAGCGCAGGCTCCATGCTCATCAGGGTGCCAAATATGCGCGTCGGCAGACGCGTAAGGGCAATCATCTCCAGAGAGTAGGGGAGTGCGGTAGAGAGAATCGCAACCGCCAGCCCGATGGGCATGACGGACCATTGCCAGATCGATTCTGTCGCCTGCGCCATGCCGATGGGCACAAACACGATGGCCGCAATCAGGGAACCCAGCGCCACCGTTGCCGGTCCGTGCTCTTCCCCTGCGCGCTGGCCGGTGAGGATATAGACAGCCCAGCAGGCACCTGCGCCCAGCGCCAGCGCTGCGCCCGTCAGGTCAATCTCAGAAACGCTTTGGCCCAGCGGCAGCAGGAACCATAAGCCCAGTACGGCCAACACGACCCAGATAAAATCGACCGGACGTCGGGAGGAGAACAGCGCCACCGCCAGCGGGCCGGTAAACTCCAGCGCGACGGCAATACCCAGCGGTATCGTCTGGATGGAGAGGTAGAACAGGTAGTTCATCGCCCCCAGGGAGAGTCCATAAAACAGCAGCGGTAAACGCTGCTCCTTTTTAAAGCGCAGTCGCCACGGTTTGAAAATGACCACCAGTATCGCCGTGCCCAGAACAATACGCAGGGCGGTCACCCCGGGCGCGCCAACCAGTGGAAAAAGCGATTTTGCCAGCGAGGCGCCGCTTTGAATGGACAACATGGCAATGAGTATGACTGCAACCGGCAACCAGACCGACGACGTGCGGGATAACCCAGGCATCCTTTCTCCTGTCAGCTTATGTCAAATGAGGTAAAGGTTGCAGTTTAAAGGAAATATGCTGCGACGGTTGAGGCGCTGTTGAAAAAAAAGCAGGTGAAATCCGTAAAATGGATAAGCGCTGGTGGATTTATCGCCTGTCAGATTAGGAATAATCTGGATGAATGTAACGGCGCAGACGCGCACTATGCGCATTTAGTAGTGAAAATTGCATGTGATTTGAAAGAGATAGCTTACGCTGGAAACGTTCTGTTACAGGAAAGGCTTCATTAGACATCACGAATCACAAAGAGTTTCGCAAATTTTTTTGATATATTTAAAACTTACGGACTTACTTGGATCACATTTGAGGTGGTTATGAAAAAAATTGCATGTCTTTCAGCACTGGCCGCTGTACTGGCTGTTTCCGCAGGTACCGCTGTAGCTGCTACTTCTACTGTTACTGGTGGTTACGCTCAGAGCGACTATCAGGGCGTGATGAACAAAGCTAACGGTTTCAACCTGAAGTATCGTTACGAGCAGGATAACAACCCACTGGGCGTGATCGGTTCTTTCACCTACACCGAGAAAGATCGTTCTGAAAACGGCGCATACAACAAAGGCCAGTACTACGGTATCACTGCTGGTCCAGCTTACCGTCTGAACGACTGGGCAAGCATCTACGGTGTTGTAGGTGTTGGCTACGGTAAATTCCAGCAGACCGAAAACGAAGGTCTGAACCGCACTGCAAGCAACAGCGACTACGGCTTCTCCTATGGCGCAGGCCTGCAGTTCAACCCAATCCAGGACGTTGCTCTGGACTTCTCCTATGAGCAGAGCCGTATCCGCAACGTTGACGTTGGCACCTGGATCGCGGGCGTAGGTTACCGCTTCTAATCACTTCGGTGATTAAATAAAAAATCCGCCCACTGTGGCGGATTTTTTTTGTCGAAGATAAAAGCAAAACGGCAACCTGAGGTTGCCGTTTTGAGTGTTGGTTCCCTCTCCCCGTGGGAGAGGGCCAGGGTGAGGGCATCGGTCCGCACGAGACGGCAATTACTTATTCTTAATATCAAAAATATCCGTACCCAGATGGTTGTAGTCAACTTTCTGTAACTTGAAGTTGGTAACGTACACTGGGGGAGCTTTCTTGTTAGAGACAAACGGGTAAGCGTTTTTTATCTGCCCGGCGGTAATCCCCGTCCACTGCGAGAAAAACTGCAGGAAATCATTTGCTGAACGGCGTGCTTTAATGACGCGATGCGTTTTATCGTCACTCGACAGCACCATAAACGGCACCTGGAAGTTCTGCTGGAACTTGTCATCGTGCGCCAGATACTGCACCTCTTTACCGCGCTCTTTAAACGCCAGCCCGTGATCCGAGAAATAGACCATGGAGAAGCTGTCGCCCGTATTGCGCAACTGATCGTACAGCTTGCTCAGCAGGTCGTCGGTTTGCGTCATGGTGTAGAGATAGCAGGAGGTCTCTTTGGACTGCACAAACTCCGCGAACTTTCCGCCTGTCCGATCGCAGGCCTGTGGGTGCGACCCCATGAGGTGCAGAACGATCAGCTGCGGCTGGGTGCGCGGGGTGGCGAAGACCTGCGCCGTCATTTTCAGCAGCGCTTCGTCTTTAGTGTTTTTGTCAGCTTCAAAGTCGCCGTTTTTCAGGAACTGCACTTCGTCAGCCCGTTTGGCGATGCTGGCAATCGCCGTATCGTATTCGCCAATTTGCCCCTGATTAGAGAACCACCACGTCTGAAAACCCGCGCGGTTAGCCAGGGTGACGAAATTATCCTGATACTGCGGTTTGCCATCCACCACCCGGTTAAGGGTCAGACCGAGTGATTTCTGCGTCGAGCCGCTGGCCGCGACATAATCGGTAAACAGGGTGCCTTTGACCGAACTCGCAAACGGGGTGTTATCCCAGTGGCCGCCAAACGCGCCCATTGCATCGCGACGCGCGCTTTCACCAATCACCACTACATAGGTGTGATATTTCGGCTTCACGGCCAGCACGTTCCAGGTATCTTTCATATTGGAAAGCTCAGCCATGCGGGCCTGTTCGTCGAGAACCTCTTTATTGTTAACAACGACGTCTTTCACGAAGCGGAAAACCGGATAGCCGATGTTAATAAGTCTTAGCTTACCGTCCCAGGGAATGTTCTGGATGGGGGCGACAAACGCCACGGCAACGCTGAACACCAGACAGAGTATGTCGATCTTACCCCAGGATTTTTTCTCGCCCGTCTGACGACGAATGGCGATAACGCCCAATGCGAAGATAAAGAGCCCGACCACGTAGCTGTACCACGGGAAGATCGTCAGGATCTCCGTCGACTCTTCCATATTGGTCGAGTGCAGCGCCAGAAGGGTATTAAAGTTTGGTGAGCCGTACGCCTGACCAAACGGGAAATAGAGTGCAGCAACCAGTGAACAGATGCCGATTAACGCTTTTTGCGCGCGCGGGGCGGCGCGCCATAGCACATGCAGAATGCAGGTGAAGGCCACCGCGTAGAGCAGACTAAAGGGATAACCCAGCGCAAAGTTAATCAGTAATGACTGCAAAAAGTAAAAACCCGTCCACGGGCTTAAGGCCCGGCTGCGGGTCACAACGGTATCTATCAGGGTTACATTCATAGGTCACTATCATGGATGAAAACGCCATGTGCTCACCCTGGCGTCAAGGGTCATAACCTGCCTGACAGTGCGTGGAGAGGGAATGAGGGTCCGCTTCAGCGAGCCGCAAATTGTGCAGGGCTGCAAGAAGATAGTGCGAGCGCTAAATAATATCAACAGTTGCTAAGCAGATGTTTTGCGAAGGGGATTGCAAATCCGTAAAAAAGATCGGGAATAAGGCGGCTGGGAGCCAGTTTAGAGCGAGATTGTGACGGGAAAATGAAGCGGCGTACCGCAACGCCGCTTAGTGGGAAGGTTTATCATCCTGATGCGGTTTGCCGTTAAACATATCGCACAGCATGTTCAGCAGCATTAAGCGCACTTTAAAGGGTGAGTGGGTAAACACGGTCATGCACCTCTTGAATTCGTTCATAAGACCTCCTGATTTTTGATCCCTTCGATCCGTGAAGGGTGACTGCATTACATACAGATATAGCACAGGCTATATTGTATAGCTATGGCTATTTCGTTAATTTTTTGTGCTTGTGGAGGGATGGTTTACAATGTGCGCTCTCGATACCGGGCGCTGGAAGCGTCACCCCACTGAGGAAGTACAATGAACCGTCGCGCAGGTAAGCCAACCATTAAAAAAACGACGCAACTGGTGAATGTTGAAGAGCATGTCGAAGGTTTTCGCCAGGTCCGAGAAGCGCACCGGCGTGAACTGATTGATGATTATGTTGAACTCATTTCCGATCTGATTCGTGAGGTCGGGGAAGCGCGTCAGGTCGATATGGCCGCCAGGCTGGGGGTGTCGCAGCCAACTGTCGCAAAAATGTTAAAACGTCTCGCCTCCGTGGGCCTAATTGAAATGATCCCCTGGCGCGGGGTCTTTCTGACGCCGGAAGGGGAGAAACTCGCGCAGGAGAGCCGCGAGCGCCACCAGCTTGTCGAGAATTTTTTACTGGTGCTGGGCGTCAGCCCGGAGATTGCCCGCCGGGATGCGGAAGGCATGGAACACCACGTCAGCGAAGAGACGCTGGTGAAGTTTCGCGAATTTACCCTTAAATATGGTCCCTCCGCTGAATGAAAATCCCTGGACTGCAGGCCCTGACACGCGATCGTTTCTTCCATCTCTTATTACTCATTGGCGCAGGGTTAAGCCTCTTTGTGCCGTTTGCGCCGCAGGCCTGGCCCGCTGCCATTGACTGGCGCACCATCATTACCCTGAGCGGCCTGATGATGCTCACCAAAGGGGTTGAGCTGAGCGGCTATTTTGACGTTCTGGGCCGTAAAATGGTGCGCCGCTTTGCCACCGAGCGCAGGCTGTCCCTGTTTATGGTGTTTTCCGCCGCGGTGCTGTCGACGTTTCTGACCAACGACGTGGCGCTGTTTATCATCGTGCCCCTCACCCTCACGCTGCGTAAGCTTTGCGAGATCCCGGTCAGCAGGCTGATCATCTTCGAAGCGCTCGCCGTTAACGCCGGTTCTCTGTTAACGCCCATCGGTAACCCGCAAAATATCCTCCTCTGGGGCCGTTCCGGGCTGTCGTTCGCCGCTTTTACCTGGCAGATGGCGCCGCTGGCGCTGGTGATGATGCTGTCGCTGCTGGCGGTCTGCTGGTTTGCGTTTCCGGATAAAAAACTGCAGTACCACAGCGGCACCACGGGCCCGCAGTGGCAGCCGCGTCTGGTCTGGAGCTGCCTCGGGTTATACATCGTCTTTCTGTTCGCGCTGGAGCTGAAGTATGAGGTGGCGGGCGTGTTGCTTGTCGCCGCGGGCTTTGTCGTCCTCGCGCGACGCGTGCTGGTCAGCGTGGACTGGACGCTGCTGCTGGTCTTTATGGTGATGTTTATTGATGTGCATCTGCTTATTCAGCTTCCGGTGCTGCAAAACGTGCTCCACAGCGTCAGCACGCTGTCTCAGCCGGGACTGTGGCTGACGGCGATTGGCCTGTCGCAGTTTATCAGCAACGTGCCTTCCACCATTCTGCTGCTCAACTATGTTCCGCCGGACACGCTGCTGGCCTGGGCGGTGAATATCGGCGGGTTTGGGCTGCTGCCCGGCTCGCTGGCCAACCTGATTGCCCTGCGCATGGCCAACGATCGCCGCATCTGGTGGCGCTTCCATCTCTGGTCAATCCCGATGCTGGTTTGGGCCGCGGCGATCGGTTTCGGAATATTCCTTCTCATATAGTGCGCAATTTGTCAGTTTTTCCTGGCAAACGTATAGCAACGTCCTAGCTTTAGTGAACGGCATAGTGTGATGCCGCTCACTGACAGGACTGTTGCTGAACTATGGCTGAAGATCAAAATCCGCCTGCTGACGAGCAGGACAAAAACAATAATGAGCGTAAGCGCCCGGGCAAAAAACCGTTAATTATCCTCGGCATTGTCGTGGTGGTGATGGTCGTCGTGGCGCTGGTCTGGTGGTTTTTAACCCGTAACGAAGAGACGACTGACGACGCCTTTACCGACGGCGACGTGGTGACGATTGCCCCGAAAACGGCAGGCTACGTCACCGAGCTGCGGGTGCGCGATAACCAGCGCGTGAAAAAAGGCGATCTGCTGGTGGTCATCGATCCGCGTGATACCACCGCGCAGCGCGATCAGGCTCAGGCCCAGCTTGGGCTGGCTATCGCGCAGCTGCACCAGGCCCAGGCGCAGCTCGCACTCTCCAAAGTGCAGTATCCCGCCCAGCGTGACGAAGCCAAAGCGCAGGTGCTGAAAGCGCAGGCCGATCTGGCGAACGCGCAGGCGGAGTATCGCCGCCAGCGCGGCGTCGATCCGCGGGCGACCACCCAGCAAAGTATTGATTCTGCGAATGCGCAACTGCGCAGCGCCCAGGCGGGTCTGGCCAGCGCTCAGGCGCAGCTGGAAGTGGCAGAGCAGGTACAGCTGCAAATCCGCCAGCAGGAAACCAACGTTGAAGCGCGCGAGCGTCAGGTCGAACAGGCCAAAGCGCAGCTGGAAACGGCCAATCTGAACCTCTCTTACACCGAAGTCCGCGCCCCGTTCGACGGGTTTGTCACCAAACGCAACGTGCAGCCCGGTACGCTGGTGCAGGCGGGAACGGCGCTGTTCTCGCTGGTTTCGCCGAACGTGTGGGTGGTGGCGAACTTCAAAGAGTCCCAGCTTGAGCGCATGAAGCCCGGCGATAAGGTCACCGTGTCGGTCGACGCGTGGCCGGATATGGCGCTTGAGGGCCACGTTGACAGTATCCAGCAGGGCAGCGGCTCGCGCTTCTCCGCCTTCCCGGCTGAAAATGCCACCGGTAACTTTGTCAAAATTGTGCAGCGCGTGCCGGTGAAAATCGTGATTGATAAGGGGCTCGATCCGAACAAACCGCTGCCGCTGGGGCTGTCGGTCGCGCCGAAGGTGACGGTGGAATGACGGATCACAGCCACGACAGCTGGAAGCCCGCCAGCAATCCGTGGGCGGTGGCGATTGTCGTCACCCTGGCGGTGTTTATGGAGATCCTCGACACCACCATCGTCAACGTGGCGCTGCCCCACGTGGCGGGTTCACTCTCGTCCAGCTATGACGAATCCACCTGGGTATTAACCAGCTACCTGGTCGCGAACGGCATCGTGCTGCCCATCTCGGCGTTTCTGAGCCGGGTATTTGGCCGCAAGCAGTTCTTCCTGATCTGCATCGTCATGTTTACCGTCTGCTCGTTCCTCTGCGGCATCGCCACCGAGCTGTGGCAGATCATCCTGTTCCGCGTGATGCAGGGCTTTTTTGGCGGCGGGCTGCAGCCCACGCAGCAGTCGGTACTGCTCGATTACTTTAAGCCGGAGGACAGGGGCAAAGCGTTCGGCCTTTCCTCCATCGCGATTATCGTTGCACCGGTCCTCGGCCCGACGCTGGGGGGCTGGATCACCGACAACTACTCCTGGCGCTGGGTGTTCTTTATCAATATCCCGGTGGGGATTGTGACGGTGCTGGCGATCTACCAGCTGCTGGAAGATCCGCCGTGGGAGAGCAAATCTAAAGAGAAGCTGACCATCGACTGGACGGGGATCGGCCTGATCGCCTTAGGGCTTGGCTGCCTGCAGGTGATGCTTGACCGGGGAGAAGATGAGGACTGGTTCTACTCGAACTTTATCCGTACCTTCGCGGTGTTAACGCTAATCGGCATTATCGGTGCCATTTACTGGCTGGTGTATGCCAAAAAGCCGGTGGTGGATCTGCACTGCATGAAGGACCGCAACTTTGCGATTTCCAGCCTGCTGATGGCGGGGATGGCGATGATTTTGTACGGCAGCTCGGTGGTGATCCCCCAGCTGGCGCAGCAGGATTTAGGCTATACCGCCACCTGGTCCGGGCTGGTGCTGTCGCCCGGGGCGGTGCTGATTGTATTAACGATCCCGCTGGTGCTGAAGCTGATGCCGGTGGTGCAGACGCGCTGGATTATTGCCTTTGGCTTTACCTGCCTGGCGGTGTCGTTCTTCTGGTCGCGCACGCTGACCCCGGATATCGACTTCGAAACCCTGGTGCTGTTCCGCAGCGCCCAGTCGCTGGGGCTGGGGTTCCTGTTTGTGCCCCTGACCACCATTGCCTTTATTTCGATTCCAAGACGGCTGAATGCCGACGCGGCGGCGCTGTTCACTATGTTCCGTAACGTCGCGGGCTCGGTCGGGATCTCGCTGTCGACGGCGGCCATCACCGAACGGTCTCAGGCGCATAGCGCGCACCTTGCGTACCACGCCTCGCCGTTTAACGAACAGTTTCAGCAGGCAATACGCGAAAGCGCCCAGGCGATCCAGAACTTCACGACCCAGGTGGGCGATCCCACCGGGATTGCCACCGGACGCCTGTACCAGACCATGATCGAGCAGTCGCGCTTCCTGGCCTACATCGACGTCTTTACCCTTCTGAGCGCCGTGGCCTTGCTATTGATTCCGTTTTGTTTGTTGCTCTCGCCGGTTAAGAGCGAGGGGAGTGCAGGAGCACATTGATGATACACAGACGTTTACACCCCCTGATGATAATGATGCTGCTGGCAGGCTGCGCCGTCGGGCCGGACTATCAGCCGCCCGCGCCGCCTGCCGTCACGCACTGGAACGATAAGGGCGACAGCGGGGTAAAATCGCAGACGACCTCCGCCGCGACCAACCCGCGCTGGTGGAAGACCTTCGGCTCGCCGCAGCTCGACAGCCTGGTTGAGCGCGCCATCGCCGGAAACCTGACGCTGCAGCAGACGGTGCTGCGCATCGCCGGCGCGCGCGAGCAGATTAACCAGGCGGGCGGGGCGTTTTACCCGTCGGTGAACGGCAATCTGCAGGCGACGCGCCAGCAGCTCGGGCTGGAAGGGGAGCTGAAATCCCACGGCGTGTATGACCAGCTGGATAATGTCGATCCTGAGCTGCGGGGCGCGTTAGGCCCCCTGACGCAGCCGATCAACCTCTACCAGGGCAGCTTCGACGCCCAGTGGGAAATTGACCTCTGGGGCAAGGTGCGCCGACAGGTGGAAGCCGCCGAAGCGCAGCAGAAAGCCGCTATCGAGCAGCGTAACGACGCGCTGGTGTCGCTGGAGGCGGAAGTGGCGCGCGCGTGGCTCCAGCTGCGCGGGGCGCAGAGCATTATCGCCACGCTGAACACCCAGATTAAAAGCGCGCAGCAGACGCTGGATCTGACCGAAAGCCGCCAGCGCGGCGGGCTGTCGCCGCAGATGGATGTAGAAAATGCGCGGGCACAGCTGGGTAACCTGGAGGCGCAGCTGCCGCAGTACCAGGCGCAGGCGCGGCAGGCGATGAACGGTCTGGCAATTCTCCTTGGCAAGCCGCCGGGGGCGCTCGATGCGGAGTTACAAAGCGTGCAGCCGATGCCCGCATTGCCGGATATCGTGCAAACCGGCATTCCGTCTACGCTCGCGCGACGCCGTCCGGACGTGCGCGAAGCGGAGGCGAATCTTCATGCCGCCACGGCGCAGATTGGCGTCTCGGTGGCCCAGCTGTTCCCGAGTTTTACCCTCTCCGGGCAGTTTGGCCTGCGCAACAGCGAAACCAACTGGCTGACCGACTGGAGCAGCCACTTCTACAGCTTTGGCCCGCAGGTCTCCATCCCCATCTTCCAGGGCGGTCGACTGGTCTCCAGCGTGAAGGTGGCGCGCGCGCAGCAGGGGTCCGCGGTGCTGGACTATCGGCAGACGGTGCTCACCGCGCTCGGCGATGTCGAAAATGCGCTGGTGAGCTATCGCACCGACCAGCAGCGTGAAGCGGGCCTGGCGAAAACCATTGATGCCCTGCAAAACGCCTTTGACCTGGCGAGCGACAGCTATCGACAGGGGATCGCCAGCTTTATCGACGTGCTGGACGCCCAGCGGCAGCTGGCGCAGGCCCAGCAGCAGCGCGCACAGGCGCAGGTGCAAAGCGCGCTCGATCTGGTGGCGCTCTACAAGGCGCTCGGCGGCGGCTGGGAGCCGTATCAGCAGGTGCGGCTGCCGGACTACAGCGTCTTTGGCGACGCCCCGCGCGGATAAATATTCAGAGGATTGGGCAAGAAACGGACAGGAACGCCACATTCGCGATGGCAGAGGGGCGGGTATAACTAACAGACACCCAATCGACATGCGAGGAAAGCGTTATGCGTTATCAAAAACTGGGCAATACCGGACTGTTCGTTTCTGAACTCTGCCTCGGCACCATGACCTTCGGCGGTGAAGGCGGCATGTGGGGCAAGATTGGTCAGCTCCAGCAAAGCGAAGCAGAACAGCTGGTGGGCCGCGCGCTGGATGCCGGGATCAACTTTATCGACACCGCGGACGTTTACTCGGAAGGGCGTTCGGAGGCGATCGTCGGCCAGGCGCTGAAAAACCTGAAAATTCCGCGCGAGAACGTGGTAGTCGCCACTAAAGTATTTGGCGAAACCGGGACGGCAGGAGTGAACTCGCGCGGCAGCTCGCGCTATCACATCATCAGCAGCGTGAAGGAGAGCCTGCGCCGCCTGCAGCTGGATCATATCGATCTCTATCAGCTGCACGGCTTCGACCCGGCCACGCCGATTGAAGAGACGCTGTATGCGCTGGATAACCTGGTGCAGCACGGCCACGTGCGCTATATCGGCGTCTCGAACTGGGCGGCGTGGCAGATTGCCAAAGCGCTGGGTATTTCCGAGCGCCTCGGGCTGGCGCGCTTCGCTTCCCTCCAGGCGTATTACACCATCGCCGGACGCGATCTTGAGCGCGAGCTGGTGCCGATGATGCAGAGCGAAGGCGTCGGGCTGATGGTCTGGAGCCCGCTGGCGGGCGGCCTGCTGAGCGGAAAATATGGCCGCGACGGGCAGAGCGAAGCCGGTAGCCGCCGTCTGGAGTTTGACTTCCCGCCGGTGAACAAAGAGCGCGCCTTTGACTGCGTGGACGTGATGCGCGTGATTGCCGAAAGCAAGGGCGTCTCCGTCGCGCAAATCGCGCTGGCGTGGCTGCTGCACCAGAAGGCAGTGACCAGCGTCATCATTGGCGCGAAGCGCGTTGAGCAGCTGGACGACAACATTGCCGCCACCGGGATCCGCTTAAGCGAAGACGAGCTCAAACAGCTGGATGCGGTGAGCGCGCTGCCGCGCGAGTATCCCGGCTGGATGCTGGAGCGGCAGGGAGAGTATCGCCGTAATCAGCTCGCGCAACAGTAACTCTCCGCATCAGGTAATTTTTAAATTTGTTTGCCCATCGGTACAGAAATCGGCGAAAGCGGCTTATTTCACTGAGCACGCTTTTGCCGATTCAACGATGGGCTGTGGCGGGAATCAGCAACCGTCTTTGCAGGTTGCCGCTGGGTTTTGCTCAAGGATTCTTACCAGCAGGGCTCGGGGTTCTCTCACGACATCTGTTCCAACTGACAGTACTTTGCCGTCCCGCTCTGCTGAATACTTCGCGACAACATCACCGAATGCATTTCGCTGCAGGGCGACCTCTTGTCCTGCTTTGACCCTGTCGCCGGGTTTAACGAAAACTTCCGCAAACCCACCCGTGGTCGCTCGTATTGAACTGATCGCATTACCAATATACGTTTTATTGCTGATGGCGGTTGCGCCGATTTTGCCTTCAATCACCTTATAATGGATCAGTACATTGCGGGCACCCTCTACACCCCTGGCAATCATATCCTGCTGGTAAATCCTCGGCTCTCCCGTCTCGGCCGTTATCGCCGGGATACCATTTTGAATAAAGGTGGTTTCCATTGAGCCGGCTTCGCCGGGATCTTTCTTAATTTGATCGGCCGGAAAAAGTTCTGCAATCGTCCGGGCATCCGCATTGCGGTAGTCGGCATAAATGAACAGCGGATAAGCCGTTCCGGTAGACTGGGTGTGATAGTCAATCGCCAGGTCGACATTTCCCTTGTAAACCTTATTCCACATCATCCATGCCTGACGCTCGGCAGGGTTACCCGTTTCTTTTCCTGGATGCACGCGGTTGTAGTCGATCGTCTCACCCCCATCGGTTGAAACGGACCATGTCCGGGAGACCCTTTCAAGTCCAGAACGGTTTGGACCTATAATGCCAATAACGCTGCCGTTCATTTTTGCGGGGTCCAGTTGTTCCATCACTTTTTGTACGATGCGCACTCCGTTTAGCTCATCCCCGTGGACGCCCGCCTGCAGCAGAACGTTCTTCCCGTCCGTTTTGCCTTTTGCCACCATGATGGGGACATACCAGCGCTGTCCTGTTCCTGTCTCAACCCCCTCGAACATGAAGCGATGTTGTCCTGCTGTCAGGTCTGATACATCCAGAGTCGAGATAACCGGCACCCCCTGCACCTTATCACCCGTATACACCGTTGCCGCGTGAGTCATTGAGCATGGCAACGCTAAGCTGAGAGCGAATGCGATACGGCTAGTAAATATCTTCATGAGCGTCATTTTCCATTTGATAGGGTTGAGATTTTTATTTTTCGGCCTGGGCCGTGGTTCGTGCTCATTAAGTTAATAGTGATTTTATGAGGCCAGCCAGCGGCACGATCGGGAAATGTGATTTTGCATAGGCTAACGCACCGGCCTCAATAACAGGGTTTGCGCGAATCATTTTTCCTGCCCGGCGTCTTCTTTCTAACCTACCTCACAAAAAACGATCCTCCGCTTTGATCGACATGCCATCTTCGCCTATATGACTAGTCATGAAATTTTAAATGACTAGTCATATAGGGAGGAAACATGAGCAATCAGCTGCCGGCCAACTTTTTATGGGGCAACTCGGTATCGAGCATGCAGACGGAAGGGGCCTGGAACGAGGGCGGGAAGGGGATGTCGGTGTACGACATTCGCGAAGCTGGGGAGAACATCTCCGACTGGAAAGTCGCGACCGACTCCTACCATCGCTACCGGGAAGATTTCGACCTGATGCAGGATCTGGGCATGAACTGCTACCGCTTCCAGATCTCCTGGAGCCGCGTCTGTCCGCAGGGTGACGGCGCGTTCAACGACGAGGGCATCGCGTTTTACGACCGCTTTATTGACGATCTCATCGCCCGCGGTATTGAGCCGATGATCTGCCTCTACCACTTCGATATGCCGCTGGCGTTGGCGCAGGAGTACAACGGCTTTAATGACCGCCGCGTAATGGACGCCTTTATCCGCTACGGTAAAAAGATGATCGACTGCTTTGGCGACCGCGTGAAGTACTGGCTGACCTTCAACGAGCAGAACATCTTCCATATGCCGGAAGCATTCCGCATTTCTGGCTATATGAAAGGCGATCAAACCCTGCGCGAGCTGTACGAGCTGCAGCACCATACCATGGTGGCGCACATGGCGCTGACCGAATACCTGCACCAGACAAAACCGGGCCAACTGATGGGCGGCATGCTGGCGCACCAGCTGGTTTACCCGGCCACCTGCAAACCGCGCGATATCTTCTGCGCCCAGCAGTATGACGAGTTCCTCAACCAGAACCTGCTGCGCGTCTTTGCCGGGCAGGGCTACAGCCCGGCGGTGATGGCGGTGGTGGAGCAGGAAGGCTTTGGTGATATCTACCGTGCCGAAGATTTAGCGCTACTGGCGCGCACCAGAAACGACTATATGGCCTTCAGCTACTACGCCAGCAAAACGCTGGACAGCGATGCGATCCCGGAAGGCACGCCGGTCAACTATTACCTGCTGCACGGCGAGAAAAATAACCCCTACCTGAAAGCCACCGAGTGGAACTGGCAGATCGACCCGCTCGGTTTTCGCACCATCATTACCCGCTACGCCAACGACTGGCGCATGCCGGTCTTCCCGATTGAAAACGGCATTGGCGTGATTGAGTCCTGGGATGGCGTCAACCCCATCGAGGATACCTACCGCATCGACTACCACCGGGCGCACATCGAGGCGATGAAAGCGGCGATATTCGAGGATGGGGCAGAGGTCATGGGCTACCTCGGCTGGGGGTTAATCGACATTCTCAGCTCCCAGGGCGACATGCGTAAGCGCTACGGCGTGGTCTACGTCAACCGGGAAAACCACGACCTGAAAGACCTCAGGCGCGTGCCGAAGAAGAGCTACGCGTGGTTAAAACAGGTTATCCATACCAACGGACGCGAGATGTAAGCCGTACGCTGCCGGGCCGTTTTTGTGACTGATTGATGGGAACTATCCGCTATGTCTGAAACAAAAATCACACCGCACATGCAGTCCTTTGTCGATAAGTTTGTCGAGTTCTCGGCGCGCCTGGCAAACCAGGTGCACCTGCGCTCCCTGCGCGACGCCTTCGCCACGGTGATGCCGATTTTCATCCTCGCCGGCCTGGCGGTGCTGGTGAACAACGTGGTGTTCCCGTGGATTTTTCACGGCGATACGCTGGCACACTTCAAAGTGTGGGGCGAGGCGATTATCAACGGCACGCTTAACATCGCCGCGCTGCTGCTGGCCCCGATGATCGCCTGGTCACTGGCGCGCAACAAAGATTTCGACAACCCGGTTTCGGCAGTGGTTATCGCCGTCAGCAGTTTTATCATCATGATGCCGATGCGCTTACAGGTTACGCCCGTTGGCAGCGACGCCGCGGTGAACGTCACGCAGGTGCTGACCTTCGCCAATATCGGCTCCACCGGCATTTTCGCCGGGGTGCTGATTGGGTTGCTCTCAACGGAAGTGTTTATCGCGATTTCGCGCCTGAAGGCGCTGCACATATCGCTCGGGGAAAATGTGCCCCCAGCGGTCAGCAAATCCTTTACCGCGCTGATCCCGACGATCCTCACGCTCTCCCTGTTCGCGGTGCTGGCGGCCGTGCTGGCAAACGTGCTGCACACGGATCTGATTCATCTCATTACGACCTTTATCCAGCAGCCGCTGCGGCTGATCAACACCAGCCTGCCGGGGACGATTTTCATCTACAGCTTCGGCAACTTCCTGTTCACGCTCGGTATTCATCAGTCGGTGGTCAACAGCGTGGTGCTGGAGCCGTTCCTGCTGATCAACACCAACGAGAACATGCTGGCCTTCGCCAACGGCCAGCCCATTCCGCACATCATCAACAACATCTTCGTGCCGACGTTTGGCATGGTGGGCGGAACCGGCAGCACGATCTCGCTGCTGATCGCCATCTTTATCTTCTCCCGACAGCAGTCGGCGAAGCAGGTGGCGCGTCTGTCGCTGGCGCCGGGCTTATTCAACATCAACGAGCCGGTGATCTTCGGCCTGCCGATTGTCTTTAACCTGCCGCTGATGATCCCGTTTGTGCTGTTGCCCGCCATCGGCATTTACTTCGCCTGGCTCTGTACCACGCTGGGATTCATGTCGCGCTGCGTGGTGATGATCCCGTGGACCACGCCGCCGATTCTCAGCGCCTGGCTGGCGACGGCAGGGGACTGGCGGGCGGTGGTGGTGCAGTTGGCAATCATCGTATTTGGTGTATTCTTCTACCTGCCTTTCCTCAAGATTGCCGAGCGAGTGGCGTTGAAAAACAGCGGGATAGAAAACTAACTGTAAGGAAGGACGATGGCGGCGAAGTACATCACCATAGCGCGGGAAATCAAGAAACGCATTATCAGCCAGCAGTACGCCGCCAATGAACCGCTCCCGGACCAGTTTGCGCTGGCGGCGGAGTTCTGCACCAGCCGGATGACCATCCAGCAGGCGATGCGCCAGCTGATCGTCGAAGGGCTGGTCTACACCCGTCAGGGGCAAGGGACGTTCATCCGCAAAAACTTCCTCCAGCTCTCGCAGTGGGATCTCTCCGGCAGCGACTATTTCGGTGCCACCAAAACCTGGGAACATCTGGGCACGGTTACCAGCCAGGTGGTGCATTTTGAACTGCGCTTCCCGAACGAAAAAGAGCAGGCGTCGCTGATGATTAACGCCGATGCGCCCGTCTATGACTTTATTCGTCTGCGTTTATTAAACGGCGAACCCATGTCGCTGGATTCCACGGTGATGCCGATGAATCTGGTGCCGGGCCTGACGAAAAGCCATCTTGAAGGTTCGGTGTTCCAGTACGTGCAGGAGACCCTGGGGCTGAAAATTATGGGGTCATACCGGGTGGTGCGGGCGCTAAAGCCCAGCGCGCTGGACAGGGAGCATCTGGTCTGTAAGGAAACCGATCCGGTGCTGGAGGTGGAGCAGGTCATTTATCTGGAAGATGGCACCGCGCTGGAGTATGCCCACTGCCACTATCGGTACGACCACGGCGGGATTGTTATCGTGAATAACGGATAAAAAAAAGCGGGCCTTGAAGCCCGCTTTTGTAATGCGCGTGATTAATTCAGACGCACCGGCATACCGGAACGGTTCTGAATCGCCTGGTCGACGATGGTGGTTTCCACGTCAGGCTGAGAGGTCACGGACTGCACCGCGCTGTTCAGCGTAATCGGCACGATCTCGTTGTTGTTGATCTGGTCTTCGCTGGTGGACAGCGGGTTGTGCACTTCGATGTAGCGGCTGCCGTCTGGCTCAGACGTCGCTTTCACCGGTTCATTGATAAACTGCACGCGCGTACCCACCGGCACGTTTTCGAACAGGAACTTGATGTCGTCGTTACGCAGACGCACGCAGCCGTGGCTCACGCGCAGACCGATACCGAAGTTGGCGTTGGTGCCGTGAATCGCATACAGACGACCAATGTACAGGGCATACAGACCCATCGGGTTATCCGGACCGGCTGGCACAACGGCTGGCAGCGGTTCGCCCGCAGCGATGTATTCCGCGTGCATTTTGGCGGTTGGGGTCCAGGTTGGGCCCGCTTTCTTACGTTCAACTTTGGTGGTCCAGTTCAGCGGGGTGTCTTTACCCAGCTGGCCGATACCGATTGGCAGCACGATAACGGTGTTGGTGCCTTTCGGGTAGTAATACAGACGCATTTCGGCGCTGTTGATCACGATACCTTCATGAACGGTATCCGGCAGGATCAGCTGCTGAGGAATATTCAGCACGGTACCTGCTTTTGGCAGATACGGGTCAACGCCCGGGTTCGCTTCCAGCATGTTAGACAGGCCCAGCTGATACTGCGCGGCGAAATACTCCAGCGGCTGAGAGTTACCCTCAGGCACCGTCACCACCTGGTTTTGACCCACCAGACGGCTTCCGTCGGTCGGCAGGGGATACGTCACCGCAGACGCGGTCTTACAAAAACCTACTACGGCTAACGCCGCCGCAAAAAGCGTTGTTAATTTCATGTTCATGTTGTGCGAGGTATCTAAGCCATTCTGGCGATGAGTTGATAAGTCTGAATCTGTGATGGGAGCGCATTATATGTGCATTCCCGCTAACAGGGAATTCAGATGTGTACGAAATCACATTTTTTTCGATTTTGTTAAAGTTTAGTGGATTGCCGCAACACGGGATCTCAATTCGGAATTGTGGCATAATGCCGTGTTTATCACACTTTTCGCAGGAATCTCCCCGTGTTAGTTACCAGCAACGTCACTATGCAGTTTGGCAGTAAGCCGCTGTTCGAAAACATTTCCGTCAAATTTGGCGGCGGCAACCGTTACGGCCTGATTGGCGCCAACGGTAGCGGAAAATCCACCTTCATGAAGATCCTTGGCGGCGATCTGGAGCCGACCCTCGGCAACGTCTCGCTCGACCCTAACGAGCGTATCGGTAAGCTGCGTCAGGATCAGTTCGCCTTCGAAGAGTTCACCGTGCTGGACACCGTGATCATGGGGCACGCGGAGCTGTGGGAAGTGAAGCAGGAGCGCGATCGCATCTACGCGCTGGCCGAAATGAGCGAAGAAGATGGCTATAAGGTGGCCGATCTGGAAACGCAGTACGGCGAGATGGACGGTTACTCTGCGGAAGCGCGTGCGGGCGAGCTGCTGCTGGGCGTCGGCATTCCGGTTGAACAGCATTACGGCCCGATGAGCGAAGTTGCGCCAGGCTGGAAGCTGCGCGTGCTGCTGGCTCAGGCGCTGTTCTCTAACCCGGACATCCTGCTGCTCGACGAACCAACGAACAACCTGGACATCGACACCATCCGCTGGCTGGAGCAGACGCTCAACGACCGCGACAGCACCATGATCATCATCTCGCACGACCGTCACTTCCTGAACATGGTCTGTACGCACATGGCGGATCTGGACTACGGCGAGCTGCGCGTGTATCCGGGCAACTATGACGAGTACATGACCGCCGCCACCCAGGCGCGCGAGCGTCTGCTGGCGGACAACGCCAAGAAGAAAGCGCAGATTGCGGACCTGCAGTCCTTCGTTAGCCGCTTCAGCGCTAACGCCTCTAAGTCGCGTCAGGCGACCTCGCGTGCGCGTCAGATCGACAAAATCAAGCTGGAAGAGGTTAAAGCCTCCAGCCGTCAGAACCCGTTCATCCGCTTCGAGCAGGACAAGAAGCTGTTCCGTAACGCGCTGGAAGTGGAAGCCCTTACCAAAGGCTTCGATGAAGGCCCGCTGTTTAAAAACTTCAACCTGCTGCTGGAAGTGGGCGAGAAGATTGCCATTCTGGGCGCCAACGGCGTGGGTAAATCCACCATGCTGAAAACCCTGGTCGGCGAACTGCAGCCGGACAACGGCACCGTGAAATGGTCCGAGAACGCGCAGATTGGCTACTACGCGCAGGATCATGAGTACGAATTCGAAAATGACCTGACCGTCTTCGACTGGATGAGCCAGTGGAAGCAGGAAGGCGACGACGAGCAGGCGGTGCGCAGCATCCTGGGCCGTCTGCTGTTCAGCCAGGACGACATCAAAAAGCCGGCTAAAGTGCTCTCCGGTGGCGAGAAAGGCCGCATGCTGTTCGGCAAGCTGATGATGGAAAAACCAAACATCCTGGTGATGGACGAACCGACTAACCACCTGGATATGGAATCGATCGAATCCCTGAACATGGCGCTGGAGATGTATCAGGGCACCCTGATCTTCGTCTCTCACGACCGTGAGTTCGTCAGCTCGCTGGCAACCCGCGTGATCGAGATTACGCCAGAGCGCGTGGTGGACTTCACCGGTAACTACGAAGATTACCTGCGCAGCAAAGGTATCGACGGCTAAAAAAAAGCCCGGTGGCGCTTCGCTTATCGGGCCTACGGGTGACTTTGTAGGCCGGGTAAGGCGAAGCCGCCACCCGGCAATGTTCAGAGCACCCACTCACTCCTTTCAACCCCGTTCACCCGCAGCGTACGTTTTTCCCCCGCCGGTAATGATACCTTCAGCGCCTTCCACGCCGGACGATAGTCGCCGCGCGCGTTCACCTTCAGGTTGATGGTTGCGCCGTCGCACACCATCTCCCATTCCACCCACAGCGCATTGCCGTTCAGGTAGCCCCAGCTTTCACCGTCGTCTTCAAACAGCAGCCCCGAGGTTGTGCCGACGCCTTTCACCGGGAACAGCTTCAGCTCGCGGGTCGTATCTTTTTCGGCACTCACATGCGTGATGCGCTCGCTCAGAGGCAGACCGGCCCCGGCGCGCACCAGCAGCGGCAGTTTTTCCAGCGGCGCATCGAGGACGATGGATTGCCCGCCCGCATACCACGCGTGGGTGTAAAAATCGTACCAGCCCGTTTCGTTATCCGGCAGCCAGACCCGGCGCTCGCGCTGCCCGGCTTCGACGACGCTGGCGACCAGCAGGTCGCGGCCCAGCAGGAAGTCGTCGCACTCTTTAAAGGTTTGCGCGTCGTGCTCGTGGTCGAGGAAGGTCGGGCGCAGCATCGGCTCGTCGTCGGCGTGCGCCTGCCAGAGCAGGGTGTAGAGATACGGCAGCAGGCGGTAGCGCAGCTCAATCGCGCCGCGAATGGCAGGCGTGACGCCCGGATACATCCACGGCTCGTTCACCGTGTGGTCATCGTTCCACGAGTGAATGGTAAAGCGCGGGTGCATCACGCCGTTCTGCACCCAGCGCACGAACAGCTCGGCGTCCGGCTTGTCGCCGGAGAAACCGCCGACGTCGTGCCCGACGTTGAACAGCCCGGACAGGCTCATGCCCAGCCCCATGCGGATGTTATAGCGCAGGGTGTCCCAGTTGGTGCGGTTGTCGCCGCTCCAGGTCTGGACGTAGCGCTGCATCCCGGCGCAGCCGGAGCGGGAGATCAGATACGGACGCTTTTCCGGCGCAAAGCGCTGCTGCGCTTCCAGCGAGGCGCGCATCATCAGCAGCGGCATCACCGGGCGAATATGCTTGATGGCAATCTCCTGGCCGAAGCCAAAGCAGCGGGCTTCCCCGTCCCACACTTCATATTCGTTATTGTCGTTCCAGGTGGAGTCGATGCCCATCTCCAGCAGCTGCGTGGTGACGCCGTTCTGCCACCAATGCACCGTTTGCGGGTTGGTAAAGTCGAGGTGTGAGCCTTCGTCATCCCAGAAGCTGGAGCGTTCGGGTGCATCGGTTTCTGAATCGCGAATGAACAGCCCGCGTTCCGCCACTTCGCTGTAGCGCGGATGGTCCTGCAGCAGGCACGGCTTGATGTTCGCCGCAAGCTTCATTCCCGCGTCGTGGAAGGCCTGGCTCATCACCTTCGGCTGCGGCACCTTGTCATAGTTCCAGTTGAAAACGTAGCGCTTGTCGTTGATGGAGGTATAGCCAGACGAAAGCTGGAACGAGTCGCACGGAATGGCGTGCTCTTCGCACAGGCGAATAAAGTTCATCAGCTGATTCTGCGCGTCCGGCGCGTCGGTGTAGTGCATGGTTGAGCCGCTGTAGCCCAGGCTCCATTTCGGTCCGAACAGCGTTTTTCCGGTCAGGCGAACAAAGGCTTTGGTGACGTCCAGCACGCGTCTGCCGGTAAAGAGGTAGTAGTCGATATCGCCCGCTTCCGCCTGCCAGCGGCGATAGGCGGTGTGGTAGTTGTCGATCTCGTTACCCAGATCCAGCCAGCAGCTGCTCAGGTTGTCGTAGAACAGGCCGTAGCTCACGTCGTCGCGGCGGGTGAGGGTGAACGGAATGTGCTTGTACAGCGGATCGGTGCTGGCGGCGTTGTATCCCATCGCGTCGAGGTTGCGCATCTCGTAGCGTTTACCGTTGCGCTGCAGATCGCCCGCTTTCTCACCCAGGCCGTAGAAACGCTCGTCCTTGCGGCGGCTCAGGTAGTGCGCCACGCCGTCGCCGTGAGCGTTCAGCAGGTAGGCGCTGGTGGGGCGGTCGTTGACCAGCGGCTGCCACTCGCCCGCGTCATTGCGGTAGTGCCACTCCAGCCACAGCGGCTGGTGCACGGTGACGCGCAGCTGTTCGGTTGCCACGGTTAACGTGTCGTCCTGCTGCGTCAGCATCCAGGCCGGGCAGGTGAAGCCGCTGACATCGTCACGACGGCGACCTTCCCACGGCACGTCTTGTTCCGGGGCGATACTCCAGGTGCGGTCCAGCGCCAGCTCGCCTTTGCGTTTGATCAGCACGCGGAACAGGTTCTCTTCCAGCACATACAGGCACAGACGGTGCTGGTTATCGACCAGCAGTTCAAGATGGTTTGCCGACTGCGTATCAACGGTCCAGTTTTTCAGGGTTTTCATATGCAATACATCCACTATCAGGCGCGCTTGGCGCGACGTTCAGCAATAAATGCTACCAGGAAGAGAGCGCCAATCAGGTCAAAGAAGCCCATGGCGATAAAGAGCGGGTTAAAGCCGATTTTGTCGGCGGTCACACCGATTAACAGCGAGAACAGGAAGCTGGCGATCCACGCCGCCGAGCCGCGCATGCCGTTGACGGTCGCCATCTGGCCTTTGTCGAACGACTCCACGACCAGGGCGCTCAGCATGCAGGAGATGATCTGGTGCCCGAAGCCGCCGATGGAGATCAGCACGATGGTGATATACGGGTCGCGGGTAATGGCCACGATGGCCAGCGAGATCATCAGGAACGCGCCCGTCACGGAGCTGGCGACGACAGAGTTCACGCGGGAGCAGCCGAACAGACGGGTGTACAGACGCGTCAGGTAGCCGCTTGCCACGCTGCCGAGGTCGGCGGCGAGGAACGGCAGCCAGGCAAACATCGCAATCTGCTTCAGGTCCATGCCGTGCTCTTTGGCAAGATACAGCGGCACCCAGAAGCTCAGCACCGCCCAGGCCGGTTCCGCCATAAAGGCCGGGATGGCGATACCGTAGAAGCGTTTGTTCTTCGAGACGGTTTTCAGCGCGGTCAGGAAGGGCAGTTTGACGGCAGGCGGTTCGTTATCCTGCTTGATAAACGCCAGCTCGTCCTTGCTCAGGTTCGGGTGCTGCTCGGGGTTGTGGTAGAACGCCCACCAGAGGATCACCCACAGCAGCGCCAGCACGCCGGTAAACATAAACGCCCCCTGCCAGCCGAACGAGGCGTGAGCAAAGTAGATGATAGGCGGAGCCAGCATTGCGCCGATGGAGAAGCCCACGCCCGCCCAGCCGGCGGCAACGGGACGCTCTGATTTCGGGAACCATTCGCCAATGGTTTTGGCGTTCGCCGGGGTAGCGGCGGCTTCGGAAGCCCCCATAAAGAAGCGCAGAATCGCCAGGTGCAGCCAGCTTCCGGCGCCCGCGTGGAAGATACACATCAGCGCCCAGATCCCGGCGCAGACCATAAAGCCAATCTTCAGGCCAATGACGTCAATCAGCCAGCCGCACAGGGGCTGGAAAATGGTATAGGCGATCTGAAACGCGCCGACGATCCAGGAGTATTGCTCGGTGGTGATCCCGAGGCTCTCTTTTAGCTCCGGAGCGAGAATACCTAAGGAATTTCGGGTGATGTAGTTAACGGTGACGCCCAGCAAAAACAGCACCAGCACGTACCAGCGCAGGTTCTTGATGACGCGACGGGTTTTGCTTGTCGCAATGGTGTTATTGATGTCCTGACTCATTTTACTCTCCACAAGACGGACGGTAAGGGGACGGAGGTTCAGGTGTCACACAGATTGTTATGCCTTTGATTTCTATCCGCTTATAATGCTTAAGTTGCTATACAACTAGTATGGAAGCTGTGTGGCAAGTTCACCTTAAGGAAGAAAATGAGTGGGCAAAAGTGGATTTTGTGCAAAATTTCTCATAACCGACGAAAACACTCTGGCATGATGGCATTCATGCCAGTTATTGCCTGACAAACACGCTATGAAAATTTTTTCATTTCGCAAATGGAGCCAGATCACAAAATGGACAAAAGGCTAAAAATCACCGAAATCGCGGCCCGCACGCAGCTCTCCATCAGCACCGTTTCGCGGGTGCTGGCGGGGAAAGCGAATACCAGCGAAAAAGCGCGCGCAAAGGTGCTGGCGTGCGCGCGCGAGCTGGGGGTAATGGACGGCATGGCGGCAGGGCGTCTGCTGCTTAACAGCCTGGTGGTTTTTGCCCCGCAGCGGGCGTTTGACGAGCGGTCCGACATCTTTTACTACCGCGTGATCCAGAGCGTGAGCAAAGCACTTGCCTCCCACGAGGTCCGGTTGCGCTACTGCGCGCTGGAGGAGAACGACAGCGACGCCCAGCTGTTTCTGGCGCGGATGAACGAGCCGGACACCCAGGCGGCCATTCTTCTCGGTATTGACGATCCGCACATCCACGATCTGGCGGTGGACGTGGGCAAACCCTGCATGCTGATTAACTGCCGCGACCGGCACATGCGCCTGCCTGCCGTTGCGCCGGATCACCGCGCCATCGGCGAGCGGGCGGCGGAGTACCTGTTCGAGATGGGACACCGCGAGGTGATGAACGTGCTGTGCCTGCGTCGCTACACGATGGAGCTGCGCCTGTCGGGGATCCGCGACGCGTGGCAGTCCCACAACCTGGCGTTCAACGATAAGCGCGATCTGCTGGTGGTGCCGAGCTTCAGCGCCAGAGAGACGGAGCAGCTGGTGAGCGATTGGCTAAACCTGCAGCAGGGAAAAGACCTGCCGACGGCGTTCCTGGTTGGCGGCGACTTTATGGCGGCGGGCACCATCAGCGCCTTACAAAACCACGGCCTGCGCGTGCCGCAGGACGTCTCGGTGATGAGCATCGACGGCTTTAACCTGGCGGCGATTCAGGATGTTCCATTAACGGCCGTGCATGTTCCCCGCGATGAGCTGGGAACGGAAGCGGTACACATGCTCCAGCAGCGGCTCATGCGCCCGGACGCGCCGGTAGGCACATTGCTGCTGAACGGCACGCTGGCCGTGCGGGAATCGGTACGGCGGATACGTCAGGGGAAACGACGCACCGCCGTGGAGCGGGAAGGGCTGTACGACAGCTAGACCATGCCCAGCGCGCGTTTGCCGTGGATGTTGAGATCGTTCACGGTAAAGCGGTCCTGCCAGGTTTTTTCGTAATCCTCGCGCGGGAAGTCTCCCGGCGACGCGCCGGTCTTCAGCGCTTCCTTGACCTTCTTCGCGTAGGCGAGGTTCTTCTCGCACATCGGTGCGGCGGGGATGTACATCACGTTGCCCCAGCCCTGCTGATCTTCCACCGGCGCGACGGAGTGGATCACATCGCAGTGCCACCACACCGAATCACCCGCCTCCAGCGCAGGAATGCTGGTCAGCGCCTCGATAAGCAGCGGGTGCCACTTCTCGGAAACCGGCAGCACGCGCCCCGGCGCCACGCCGCACAGCTCGTCCTCCGGCACGTCGTCCAGCAGCGGACGCAGCAGAATATACGCCATTGCTTCCGGGATCGGCACCACGTGCAGCAGCCCCTGGCCGGGTATCATGTCCGACAGCGCCGTCCAGCCCTGGAAGGTGCGGAATACCGAGCATTTGGTGGTGTTATCGACGGTATACTCTTCCACTTCGGTACGGTGCGCGGCGTTCCACGGATCGTACTTGTCGACGTTGCCGTCAAACACGCGGGCAAAGACCTGCTGGTAGGCAGGCAGCAGCCAGCGCTCCAGCGCGCCGGAGTCGGTATGCGCGCCGAGTCCTTTCGAGGTGGTTCCCGGCGGACGGCGGCGGATACGATCCGGGTAAATCACGCTCACGTCCGGGTCGAACCACTGCTTGCCGTTGCTCTCGAACGTCCATAAGCGGTTCAGGAACGACTGCACCTGCGCCATTTCTTCGCTCTGGCGCGCCTGCATTTGCGCCTGCGACCAGTAGATCGGGTAAATCTCCGGACGGGAAGCGCTCAGGGTGCCGAAGAAGTTATCGCCTGGCCCTTTGTACACCTCATCAAACTTGTTCAGATCGAGGTAGTCGAGCATCGACTGATCCCACGCCAGCGCCTGCTCGCGCGGGAAGTGACCTTTAATCACCGCGCAGCCGCGGCGCTTAACGGCCTCGCGCTGGGCGTCGGTAATCGTGCCGTTTTTCACATCGTTAAACGGAATCACCGGCCAGACGGATTCACCTTTATTTTTAAGGGCGTTAATTTCCGCCACGCGGGTGGCAATGCTGTCGCTGAGCTTGTCGAACACCGCCTGCACGTCGCCGATCTGCGCGCGTAATTCACGTTTCAACTGACGGATTGCCGCTTTGTGATCCGCTGGCAAGGTTTCACTGGTAAAGGTCATAACTGCCTCGCATCTTTCATTCGAAAGTAAAAGTGTCTACAAGTGATAATTTAAGTTAAAAATAAGTTAATGCAAGTTTAAAAGCTTGACCTGCGCCACAGGACGGGAAAATGAGTGAGGGTGCCGGAGCAGGGCTCCGGCGAGAAGAGGATCAGGCGTCGAACGGGGAATGGTTGTCGAGCACGGCCTGAATGACGTTCAGCGCGCCGTGATGGTTGTTGTCATCGGTGCTGTAGCGGCTGATTTCTTTGATGCTCTCTGCCGCGTTGCCCATCGCAAAGGAATATTTCACCAGCTTAAGCATCTCGGCATCGTTGCCGCTGTCGCCAATCGCCACGCACTCTTGCGGAGAGATTTTCCAGCGTTTCAGCAGGCGGCTGATGCCGTTGGCTTTGTGCAGGCCGGGGATAATCAAATCGACAAAGCCAAAGCCGCTGGTGACCGGCTTCATGATGCCGTCCAGGGAGACGTGGAGTTTATCCACCAGATTAGGAATATCGCTGTCCGGCAGGTTCAGGGAGAACTTAAACAGCACGTCGTCAATGTCGCGGTAATCGCTGATGCGCTCTAAGCGGTGGTAGTGCTTTGACATCAGCGCCACGAACGCATCCGGGGCTTTATCGCTGACGTAGGCGCTCTCCAGCCCGCAGGCCACGAAGTTCAGCCCTTTGTCTTTCAGCAGTTCGCCAATCACGATCTGCGATTCATGGCGGGTCAGCTCGCCGTGAAAAATCTGCTCGCCGCGATCGAACACCAGCGCGCCGTTTTCCGCCACGAAGGAGATCCGATCTTTAAGCTCCGGAAAGAAGGAGATGAGCTGGTAATACTGGTTGCCGCTGGCGACAACAAATTCAATGTCGCGGGCTTTAAGCTGTTCAAACTGTGCCTGGAAGCGGTCACGATCGTACTGCTTGGCATCATCAAGGAAAGTTCCGTCCATATCGGTGACGATAACTTTAACGGTCATACTGTGCTCCTGGGTCACTGCGTTTTGAAACATTCTAATAACAAGGTGACGAGGAGCACAAATTTAATTTCGAATGAAAGTCAGAAAGCCGGGTGGCGGCTTCGCCTTACCCGGCCTACGGGGAGACTCTGTAGGCCCGGTAAGCGCAGCGCCACCGGGCGTTTTTTTACAGCGTATGCTCAGTACGGGCGATAATATCGTCCTGCGCATCCGGCGACAGGGCGGTGAAGAACGCCGAGTAACCCGCGACGCGCACCACCAGGTCACGATACTGGTCAGGATGTTTCTTCGCCTCCAGCAGCGTTTCGCGCGAGACGATGTTGTACTGGATATGCCAGCCCTTATGCACCTCGAAGAAGGTGCGCAGCAGCACCATCAGCTTCTGGCGATCGCTGTCGTTTTCCAGCGTTGACGGGTTCAGCTTCTGGTTCAGCAGCACGCCGCCGAGAATCGCTTCCGTCGGCAGTTTGCCCACCGAGCCAATTACCGCCGTCGGGCCGAGGTGGTCCGTACCCGAAGCCGGGCTGGCCCCTTCCGCCAGAGGGGTATGCGCCTTACGTCCGTCCGGCGTCGCCATCGTCGCCGCGCCAAACGGCACGTTCGCGGAGATGGAAGAGGTGCCCGCATAGTAGTTACCGCCAATCGGGCCGCGGCCGTAGCGCGGGTTATGGTACTGCTTCAGCTCTTCAATGTAGGTCTGATAGGCGCGGGTCAGCAGCATATCCACGCTGTCGTCGTCGTTGCCGTACTTCGGCGCGCCGTTGATCAGGCGCTGACGCAGCTGCTCGTGGGTCAGGCCATCGAAATCATCGGCCAGCGCCGCCGCCAGCTGCTGCTGGCCAATGACCCCCTGTTCGAACACCAGCTTCTTCACCGCCGCCAGGCTGTTGCCGAGGTTGGCGATGCCCACCTGCAGGCCGGACACCCAGTCATACTTCGCGCCGCCCTGCTTGATGCTTTTCGCGCGCTCGATGCAGTCGTCCACCAGCGCCGAGCAGAGAATATCGTGGACGTTCTCCTCCAGCATAGTGTCCACGACGTACTCAATCTCGATGGATTTGCGGGTGTAGTAGCGGATCTGGCTATCCCAGGCTGCCATCACTTCGTCGAAGTTGTCGAAGTTACCGGCGGAGAGGGCTTTTTCCTGCGGCAGGAACACCTTGCCGCTGGTGGCGTCGCGGCCGCCTTCCAGCGCGGCCAGCATCACGCGGGCGAAGTTGATAAAGCTCATGCCGGTGCAGCGGTAGCCCCACTTGCCGCCCACCGCGGTTTCGATGCAGCCAATGGCCGCGTAGTCGTAGGCGTCGTCGCGCTCAACGCCGAGCTTGATGAATTCCGGAATGACGATTTCGTCGTTGTTGAACGCTGGCATCCCGAAGCCGCAGCGGATCACCTGCACGCAGGCGTCGAGGAAGTCGTTGCTCATGCCCGCGTGGTAGCGCACGCTCAGGTTCGGCTGGGTGGAGCGCAGGCGACCGCAGGATTCCAGAATCGCGTAGGAGAGCGGGTTCACCGCGTCCATCGGCTCACCGTTAACCAGCTTCTGGCCGCCGATGGTGACGTTCTGGTACAGCGGGCTACCGGCGGAAGCCTTCGAGTGCGAGCCGGAGCGGATCTTATTCACTTCCAGCAATTTCAGCCAGCAGCTGTGCAGCAGCTCGATGGCGTGCTCGCGGTCCAGGCTCTGGTTCAGCTCCACGTCGCGGCGGTAGTACGGATAGAGATACTGGTCCATACGCGCGAAGGAGACGGAGTGGCCGTTGGACTCAATCTGCAGGATCAGCTGAATGAAGTAGCACAGCTGCAGCGCCTGCCAGAACGTTTTTGGCGGCTCGTGGGCGATTACGTCACAGTTTTCCGCCATTGCCAGCAGCTCGTCGCGGCGGCTTACGCGGGTTTCGGTGGAGGCCATTTCACGCGCCAGTTCGGCAAAGCGTTTGATGTGCAGGCTCACCGCTTCCAGCACGATATCGATCGCCTTCAGGAACTGGTCGCCGTGCAGGTCTTCCAGCACCGTCAGGTTGATGCGCGAGCGGCGCTCGGCCACTTTGGCGCGCAGGCCGTCGAGACCTTTCTCCAGCACCAGGGGGAAGTTCACCGCCAGGTGCGCATCGCCGGAGGTCATGTTGCCTTCGGCTTTGATGATGCCGGTTTCCAGCAGGCCTTTCTGCTCGTCGGTGAACATGCCGTAGCAGCGGTCCTGCACCGTCTGGCCGCGCCACCACGGGCAGATTTCATGCAGCACGCGCTTGTTCTCTTCGCTCACCGCAAAGCCCGCGCCTGGACGGTCCGCCAGGTCGTCAATCTCTTTCTCAATCCAGGAGACGGTGTATTCCGGGAAGATCGGCGCGGCGCGCACTTCGCTTGCCTGGTTCCCGATGATCAGCTCGTCGTGCTTGATCCAGATGGTACGCTTGGCCAGGTGATGCGCCAGCGCCAGGGCGCGGCGCACCGGGATCGGCTTGTCCATGTGCTGCTGGTACATTTCGGTGTAATGCTGGGCGCGCTCGGTACAGACCGGCGGCTTCACGATATGCACCAGGGCCGTTTTGTGCGCCTTAATGCGCTCGCTGAGGGTGTTGAGATTCAGGGTGGTCATAGGTTTATCCTCGTAAGGTCGCGGTTAACCCTTTCTGGCAGGCGTACTGCTGCGCGAAGTCCAGCAGGGCAGGGTTATCCAGCGGTTTGTCAGGGGCAGAGTAGGGTTGGCCGAGCAGGGTGTATTTGTTCATGCCCAGCGTGTGATACGGCAGAAAATGAATATCGTCGACGCCGAGTTCATCGGCAGCGAAGTTGGTAATGGCGGTGATGGAGGCTTCATCCGCGTTGAAGCCCTGGATCAGCGGCACGCGGATGGTGATCGTTTTCCCGGCGGCGGCCAGGCGTTTCAGGTTGTCCAGGATGCGCTTAGCCGAACCGTCCGTCCACTGCTTGAAAACGTCACCGTCGACGTGCTTCAGGTCGGCGAGGAACAGATCGACGTACGGTAATGACGGCTCGATATAGTGCCACGGCACGTGAAGGCAGGTCTCGACGGCGGTGTGGATACCCTGTTCGTGGCTGGCCTTGAACAGGGCGTGCGCCAGCTCCGGGTTCATAAACGGCTCGCCGCCGGAGAGGGTGATCCCGCCGCCGCTGCGGTCATAAAAAGGTTTATCGCGCAGTACGGTCGCCATGATCTCCTCGACCTGCTTTTCTTCGCCGCAAACGGTCAGCGCCTGCGTCGGGCAGCAGTCGGTGAGGGCATTAAGCGTCTCTTCACTCAGCTTTTCGCGGTGGATGACCAGGCCATTCAGCGCGCGTTCGATGCAGCCCGGGGCCGCCTGCTGGCACAGGTCGCAGCCGTCCAGGCACAGACGCGCATCAAACAGCACGTCCCGGCTGCGGGAGCGGCTTTCCGGGTTCTGGCACCAGCGACAGCCCAGCGAGCAGCCTTTCAGGAACACCACGGTACGAATTCCGGGGCCGTCGTGGGTAGAGTAACGCTGAATATTGAAGATCATGTTTTTCGCCTCTCATCTTGCATATGAAGATTAAATTACTTTCGAATGAAAGTTATCTTGATGCAGGTCAACTCTTGAGCAGGTTTTGTCGTGATAGGGTAAGTGCAGGCTAATTTTGAGGGTGACATCATGGAACTTTATCTCGACACATCTGACGTTGCGGCAGTCAAAAAGCTGGCGCGTATCTTCCCGCTGGCGGGCGTGACCACCAACCCAAGCATCGTTGCGGCCGGTAAAACGCCGCTCGACGAACTGCTGCCCGCGCTGCACGACGCGCTGGGCGGCAAGGGCCGTCTGTTCGCGCAGGTGATGGCGACCACCGCCGAAGGGATGGTGGAAGACGCGCGTAAGCTGCGCGCCATCATTAACGATCTGGTGGTGAAAGTGCCGGTGACCGCAGAAGGGCTTGCGGCGATCAAGATGCTGAAAGCGGAAGGGATCCCGACGCTGGGCACGGCGGTCTACGGTGCCGCGCAGGGGATGCTCTCCGCGCTGGCGGGGGCAGAGTATGTGGCCCCTTACGTTAACCGCGTGGACGCGCAGGGCGGGGACGGGATCCAGACCGTGGTGGAATTACAGCAGTTGCTGACGCTGCATGCGCCGCAGTCAAAGGTGCTGGCCGCGAGCTTTAAAACCCCGCGTCAGGCGCTGGACTGCCTGCTGGCAGGCTGCGAGTCCATCACGCTGCCGCTGGACGTGGCGCAGCAGTTTATTACCTCTCCGGCGGTAGACGCAGCGATTGTGAAGTTTGAGCAGGACTGGCAGGGGGCGTTTGGACGGACGTCCATCTGACGCGGTTGCCGGGTGGCGCTAACGCTTACCCGGCCTACGTTCGAGCCGTTGTAGGTCGGGTAAGGCGAAGCCGCCACCCGACTTTTTTACTGGCTACACACCTCACACCCCGGGTTACGCATCAGCTTCATCTCGCGGAACTGGCAGGTCATCGCGTCATACATCACGATTTTCCCCGCGGCGGGCGTGCCGTAATTCGTCAGCACCTTGATCGCTTCCATTGCCTGCAGTGAACCAATCACGCCGACGAGCGGCGCCATCACGCCCGCCTCAACGCAGGTCAGCGCATTCTCGCCAAACAGACGGCTCAGGCAGCGGTAGCAGGGTTCACCCTCGGCGTACGTGAAGACGCTGATTTGCCCCTCCATGCGGATCGCCGCGCCGGAGACCAGCGGGGTTTTGTGAGCAAAACAGCCCGCGTTGAGCTGATTACGGACGGTGACGTTATCCGTGCAGTCCAGGACCAGATCGTGCCGGGCAATCTGCGCGGAGAGCGCGTCGTCATCCAGCATTGCGTCAATCAGCGTGAACTGAACGTGGGGGTTGATACGCGCCAGCGCAGCCCTGGCGGATTCCACTTTCGGCAGGCCCACCGTCGCGTCACTGTGCAGCGTCTGGCGCTGCAGGTTGGACACCGATACGGTATCGAAATCCAGCAGCGTCATGCTTCCTACGCCCGCCGCAGCAAGGTACTGCGCGGCGGCGCAGCCCAGCCCGCCCAGCCCGACGACCAGCACGCTGGCCGCCTTGAGCGCTTCCTGACCTTCGAAATCAAACCCGCGCAGCACAATCTGGCGGTTGTAGCGCATCATCTCCGGGTCGCTCAGCTCCACCGTCATGTCAGCCTCCGAACAGGTGGTTAAAGCGCTCGACCTCAACCCATTCGCCGGCTTCCACGTTGCCGCGTTCGCGCTCCAGCACGATGAAGCAGTTGCCCAGACTGAAGGAGCTGAAAATGTGCGAACCCTGATGTCCGGTGGTGCTCACTTCGAGCTCGCCGTCCGCGCCGCACGCCAGAATGCCGCGCTGGAAATCGAGACGGCCCGGTGATTTTTTCAACCGCGTGGCGGCACGCACGCGCACGCGTTCCGGCAGCGGGCTGGCCTTGTTGCCGGAAAGCTTCGCCAGCAGCGGGATCGCCAGCTGGTAAAAGGTGAGTGCCGCCGAGACCGGGTTACCCGGCAGGCCGCAGAACCAGCTGTGTGGAAGCTTGCCAAACGCGAACGGCTTGCCCGGCTTGATCGCCAGCTTCCAGAAGGCGATTTCGCCCAGCTCTTCAAGAAGGGTTTTGGTGTAATCCGCTTCGCCCACGGAGACGCCGCCGGAGCTGATGACCACGTCGGCGGATTTATCCGCCTCGATAAACGCCGCGCGCAGTTTTTCCGGATCGTCTGGAATAATGCCGAGGTTAATCACGTCGCAGCCCAGCTGCTCCAGCATCAGGTGTACCGCCAGGCGGTTGGTGTCGTAAATCTGGCCGTCCTGCAGCGGCTGGCCCGGAAGCTGCAGTTCGTCGCCGGTGGAGAAAACGGCGACGCGCACTTTGCGGATAACGTCAACTTCCGCGATGCCGAGCGAGGCCAGCACCGGCAGCTCCGCCACCGTCAGCCTTTGCCCGGCGGCAAAAACGGTCGCGCCGAGGGTGATGTCTTCACCCGTGCGGCGGATGTTCTGGCCCGCTTTGACGCTGGCGGTAAAACGCACGCCGTCGTCGGTCTGTTCGGTCTCTTCCTGCATGACGACAGCGTCGCAGCCAGCCGGAACCGGCGCGCCGGTCATGATGCGCACGCAGGTGCCTGCAGGCCATTCGCCGCTAAACGGCTGACCCGCAAAGGCTTTACCCGCTACCGGCAGGGCGTTACCCGTCTGGAGATCCGCCAGGCGTACCGCGTAACCGTCCATCGCGGAGTTATCAAACCCCGGCACGTTGAGCGGGGAGACGATATCGCGTGCGGCAATACGGCCAAAACAGCGCACGAGGGGCAGCGTCTCAACGTCATGCAGCGGGGAAACTCGGTCAAGCATCTGCGTGAGTGCCGTCTCAAGCGGCATCAGTCCGGCGGTAAAATCCATGGTGGGCTCCTGCGGAGTAACAACGAAAGCGTCCATTATGGCAGAAAAGTGCGGCTAACTGTATGACCGGAGGGTGTACGCTTTACATCACTGTTACGTCTTTCTATATTCAAAAATCATCTGAAGTTTCGTCGACGATAATGATATTTATAGAAAAAGCCGCAAAACAGGCTAACGGGTGATGCGAATGGTTAAGGCGGTAATCGCAATTCATGGCGGGGCCGGGGCAATCACCCGTGCACAGCTCAATCCTGAGCAGGAAAAGCGCTACATCGACGCGCTGTACGCCATTGTCGAAACGGGCCAGAAAATGCTGGAAGCGGGCGAGAGCGCGCTGGACGTGGTCACCGAGGCGGTACGCCTGCTGGAGGAGTGCCCGTTATTTAATGCGGGGATCGGTTCGGTCTTTACCCGGGATGAAACCCACGAGCTGGATGCCTGCGTCATGGACGGTATCTCCCTGAAAGCGGGGGCCGTGGCAGGCGTCAGCCACCTGCGTAACCCGGTGCTGGCCGCGCGTCTGGTGATGGAAGAGAGCCCGCACGTGCTGCTGACGGGCGCGGGGGCGGAGAGGTTTGCCTTCGAACACGGAATGGCGCCGGTATCGCCCGATCTGTTTTCCACAGAGGCGCGCTATCAGCAGCTGCTGGACGCCCGTTCGGCGGGTATGACGCAGCTTGACCATACTGCGCCGCTGGATGAGCGCAGCAAAATGGGCACGGTCGGCGCGGTGGCGCTCGACAAAGCGGGCAACCTCGCGGCGGCAACCTCCACGGGCGGGATGACCAACAAGCTCCCCGGACGCGTGGGCGACAGCCCGCTGCCGGGCGCGGGCTGCTATGCCAATAACGCGACGGCGGCGGTGTCCTGTACCGGCACCGGGGAAGTGTTTATTCGTGCCCTTGCGGCCTACGACATTACCGCGCTGATGGATTACGGCGGTTTAAGCCTCAGCGAAGCCTGCGAGCGCGTAGTGATGGAGAAACTGCCTGCCCTGGGCGGCGTCGGCGGGCTGATTGCGGTGGATCGTGAGGGCAACGTGGCCCTGCCGTTCAACAGCGAAGGTATGTACCGCGCCTGGGGCTATGCCGGTGATGAGCCGAGCACGGGGATCTATCGTGAATAAGGGGGCAGCGCGTGCCGCACAGTGAAGAGCTGGACAACCGCGAAGTGCTGGCTGTCCATCAGCTGAATATTGCGTTTCAGGAAGAGCGGCAGTTCATCCCCGCAGTACAGAATTTATCGTTTTCGCTCAGGCGGGGCGAGACGCTGGCGATTGTTGGCGAGTCCGGCTCCGGGAAATCGGTCACCGCGCTGGCGCTGATGCGCCTGCTGGAACAGACGGGCGGGCAAATCAGCAGCGAGAAAATGCTGCTGCGCCGCCGTAACCGTCAGGTCATTGATTTAAATGAGTTGAGCGGTTCGCAGATGCAGGGCGTGCGCGGGGCGGACATTGCGATGATCTTTCAGGAGCCGATGACCTCCCTGAACCCGGTTTTCCCGGTCGGGGAACAAATCGCCGAGTCCATCCGCCTGCATCAGGGGCTAAGCGGTGATGAGGCGCTCAACGAGGCCCGACGGATGCTGGAGCTGGTGCGCATTCCGGAGGCGCAGGCCATCCTGAGCCGCTATCCGCATCAGCTTTCCGGCGGCATGCGACAGCGGGTGATGATTGCCATGGCGCTCTCCTGCCGTCCGGCGGTGCTGATCGCCGATGAACCGACGACGGCGCTGGACGTGACGATTCAGGCGCAGATCCTGCAGCTCATCAAGGTGCTGCAGCAGGAGATGGAGATGGGGGTGATTTTCATCACCCACGATATGGGCGTGGTCGCCGATATCGCCGATCGGGTGCTGGTGATGCACAAGGGCAGCGCGGTGGAAACCGGACCGGTTGAACAGATTTTTCACGCGCCCGCGCATCCTTACACCAAAGCGCTGCTGGCGGCGGTTCCGCGCCTGGGGGCGATGAACGGCAGCGATCTGCCGCGTCGTTTTCCGTTGATTTCCCTGGAGGCGTCTGAGCCGCAGGAGGAGGAACGCGAGCAGGACACCGTGGTGCCGGGCAAGCCCATTCTGGAAGTGCGCAATCTGGTCACGCGTTTTCCGCTGCGCAGCGGCGTGTTGAACCGCGTAAAGCGCGAAGTGCACGCGGTGGAAAACGTCAGCTTCGACCTCTGGCCGGGCGAAACGCTGGCGCTGGTAGGGGAGTCCGGCTGCGGTAAATCCACGACCGGGCGCGCGTTGCTCCGTCTGGTGGACGCGCAGGAGGGAAGCATTACCTTTAACGGCGAGCGCATTGATACCCTTCCTGACAGCAGGTTGCAGGCGGTGCGGCGGGATATTCAGTTTATTTTCCAGGATCCGTATGCCTCCCTCGATCCGCGACATACGGTGGGGTATTCGATCATGGAGCCGCTGCGGGTGCATAACCTGCTCGACGGCGAGGCGGCGCAGCGTCGCGTGGCCTGGCTGCTGGAGCGCGTTGGCCTAAAGCCGGAACACGCCTGGCGTTATCCGCACGAGTTTTCCGGCGGGCAGCGGCAGCGTATCTGCATCGCCCGCGCGCTGGCGCTGAACCCGAAAGTGGTGATTGCGGATGAATCCGTCTCGGCGCTGGATGTCTCTATCCGGGCGCAAATCATCAATCTGCTGCTGGATTTACAGCGGGATATGGGGATCGCCTTCCTGTTTATCTCGCACGACATGGCGGTGGTTGAGCGCATTAGCCATCGCGTGGCGGTGATGTTTATGGGGCAAATCGTGGAAATCGGGCCGCGAAGGGCGGTATTTGAGAACCCGCAGCACCCGTACACCCGCAAGCTCATCGCGGCGGTCCCGGTCGCCGACCCGGCGCATCGTCACGGCCAGCGCGTGCTGTTGCAGGATGAAATGCCGAGCAATATTCGTAAACGCGGCGAGGCCGTGGAGCGCGTGGCGCTGCGCGAGGTCGGTCCGGGTCATTTCGTGGCTCCCCCGCGTCAGGACAATGCCTTTTCGCGGTTATAACTTTCAACAGGCAGGAGAACATAATGGTTACATTTGTAGCGCGTAGATGGTTGTTAGCCGCGAGCGTGACGGCAGCCCTGGCCGCTGCCCCCGCGTTCGCTGCCAAAGATGTGGTGGTCGCCGTCGGCTCTAACTTCACCACGCTGGATCCGTATGACGCTAACGACACGCTCTCCCAGGCGGTGGCGAAATCGTTCTACCAGGGCCTGTTTGGCCTGGATAAAGAGATGAAGCTTAAAAACGTGCTGGCGGAGGGGTACACCGTTTCGGATGACGGGCTGGTGTACACCATTAAGCTCAAAACCGGGGTGAAGTTCCAGGACGGCACCGACTTTAATGCCGACGCGGTGAAGGTAAACCTCGATCGCGCCAGCAATCCTGAAAACAGCCTCAAGCGTTACAACCTCTATAAAAACATCGCCAAAACCGAGGTGGTCGACCCGGCGACGGTAAAAATCACTCTGAAAGAGCCGTTCTCCGCGTTTATCAATATCCTGGCGCACCCGGCGACGGCGATGATTTCCCCTGCCGCGCTGAAGAAATACGGCAAGGAGATTGGCTTCCACCCGGTGGGTACCGGCCCGTACGAGCTGGTCACCTGGAACCAGACCGATTTTGTGAAGGTGAAGAAATACGCGGGATACTGGCAGAAAGGGCTGCCGAAGCTGGACACCATCACCTGGCGCCCGGTGGTGGACAACAATACCCGTGCGGCGATGCTGCAAACCGGCGAGGCGCAGTTTGCCTTCCCGGTCCCGTACGAGCAGGCCGCCATTCTGGAGAAAAACAGCAAGCTGGAGCTGGTCGCCAGCCCGTCGATCATGCAGCGCTACATCAGCATGAACGTCACGCAAAAGCCGTTCGATAATCCGAAGGTGCGCGAAGCCATTAACTATGCCATTAACCGTCAGGCGCTGGTGAAGGTCGCTTTTGCGGGCTATGCCACCCCGGCCACCGGCGTGCTGCCGCCGGCTATCGCGTATGCGCAAAGCTATCAGCCGTGGCCGTACGATCCGGCCAAAGCGCGCGAGCTGCTGAAAGAGGCGGGCTATCCGAACGGCTTTAGCACCACGCTGTGGTCGTCGCATAACCACAGTACCGCCCAGAAGGTGCTGCAGTTTACCCAGCAGCAGCTGGCGCAGGTGGGGATTAAGGCGCAGGTTACCGCCATGGATGCCGGACAGCGTGCGGCAGAGGTCGAGGGGAAAGGGCAGAAAGAGAGCGGGGTGAGGATGTTCTACACCGGCTGGTCGGCCTCGACCGGTGAAGCCGACTGGGCGCTGTCGCCGCTGTTTGCCTCGCAGAACTGGCCGCCAACCCTGTTCAATACCGCGTTTTACAGCAATCCGCAGGTGGACAAAGACCTGGCCGATGCGCTGAAAACCACCAAACCGGAGGAGAAGGCACGCCTCTACAAGGACGCGCAGGACATCATCTGGAAAGAGTCGCCGTGGGTGCCGCTGGTGGTGGAGAAACTGGTGTCAGCCCATAACAAAGCGTTGACCGGGTTCTACATCATGCCGGATACGGGCTTTAGCTTTGACGATGCGGATTTAAAATAACGCCCATGCTGAACTATGTTTGCAAACGCCTGCTGGGGCTTATCCCGACGCTGCTGATTGTGGCGGTACTGGTGTTTTTGTTTGTCCACTTGCTGCCGGGCGATCCGGCGCGTCTGGTTGCCGGGCCCGAAGCGGATGCCACGGTCATTGAGCTGGTGCGTAAACAGCTGGGTCTTGACCAGCCGCTGTATATGCAGTTTCTGCACTATATTGGCAACGTTCTGCAGGGCGATTTTGGTATCTCGATGGTGTCGCGTCGTCCGGTGTCGGAGGAGATCGCCAGCCGCTTTATGCCCACGTTCTGGTTAACGATAGCCAGCATGACCTGGGCGGTGGTGTTCGGACTTGGCGCCGGGATTGTGGCGGCCGTCTGGCGCAACCGCTGGCCGGACAAGCTCGGCATGGCGCTGGCGGTGACCGGCATCTCCTTCCCGGCGTTCGCGCTGGGGATGCTGCTGATGCAGATCTTCTCCGTTGAGCTGGGCTGGCTGCCCACCGTCGGGGCCGATACCTGGAAGCATTACATTCTGCCCTCGATGACGCTGGGGGCTGCCGTGTCGGCGGTGATGGCCCGCTTTACCCGCGCCTCGTTCGTTGACGTGCTGAGCGAAGATTATATTCGCACCGCGCGGGCGAAAGGGGTCAGCGAGAAGTGGGTCATTCTCAAGCACGGGTTCCGCAATGCGATGATCCCGGTCGTGACGATGATGGGGCTGCAGTTTGGCTTCCTGCTGGGCGGCTCTATCGTGGTGGAAAAGGTCTTCAACTGGCCCGGGCTGGGACGTCTGCTGGTCGATTCCGTCGAGATGCGCGACTACCCGGTGATTCAGGCGGAAGTCCTGCTTTTCTCGCTGGAGTTTATTCTTATCAACCTCGTGGTGGACGTGCTCTACGCCGCCATTAACCCGGCCATCAGGTATAAGTAAGATGCGATTGTTGAACTGGCGGCGTCAGGCCGTATTAAACGCCATGCCGGGGCTAAAACCGGACCACATCCGCACCCCGTGGTCTGAATTCTGGCGGCGCTTTCGCCGTCAGCCGGTCGCGATGACCGCGGGGCTGTTCGTGCTGCTGCTGATCGTGGTGGCGATCGTGGCGCCGTGGGTGGCGCCGTTTGATGCGGAAAACTATTTTGACTACGACCGCCTGAACGACGGGCCCTCAATGCTCCACTGGTTCGGCGTGGACTCTCTCGGGCGGGATATCTTTAGCCGGGTGCTGGTGGGGGCGCAGATTTCGCTCGCCGCCGGGGTGTTTGCGGTGCTGATCGGCGCGGCCATTGGGATCGTGCTGGGGCTGGTCGCCGGCTATTACGAAGGCTGGTGGGACCGCATCATCATGCGTATCTGCGACGTGCTGTTTGCCTTCCCCGGCATTCTGCTGGCGATTGCCGTGGTGGCGATCATGGGCAGCGGCATGGCCAACGTCATCATTGCGGTCGCGGTGTTTTCGATTCCGGCCTTTGCGCGCCTGGTGCGAGGCAACACGCTGGTGCTGAAACAGCAGACCTTTATCGAGTCGGCCCGCAGTATGGGGGCCAGCGACGCCACCATTCTCTTCAGCCATATTCTGCCGGGGACGGTGTCGTCCATCGTGGTCTATTTCACCATGCGTATCGGCGTGTCGATTATCTCGGCGGCCAGCCTGTCGTTTCTGGGGCTAGGGGCACAGCCTCCGACGCCGGAGTGGGGCGCGATGCTGAACGAGGCGAGGGCCGATATGGTGATTGCGCCGCACGTGGCGATCTTCCCGAGTCTGGCGATTTTCCTGACCGTGCTGGCGTTTAACCTGCTGGGGGATGGGCTGCGCGACGCGCTGGATCCGAGGATAAAGGGGTAGTGCAGTGAAATGTGCCGGGTGGCGGCTACGCCTTACCCGGCCTACAAAAGCGGAGTGGGGAGATTAAACCCGGCTACCCCACAGGTCATACTCATCCGCGTTTTCAACCTTCACGCGAATAATATCACCCGGCTTAACGCTGGTTTCGCCATTCAGGTACACCGCACCGTCGATTTCAGGGGCGTCCGCCATGCTGCGGCCAATCGCGCCTTCTTCGTCCACCTCGTCGATGATAACCATGATCTCGCGGCCCACTTTTTCCTGCAGACGCTCGGCAGAAATCTGCTGCTGAAGCTGCATGAAGCGGTTCCAGCGCTCCTCTTTCACCTCTTCCGGCACCTGGTCCGCCAGCTCGTTGGCGGTTGCGCCTTCCACCGGGCTGTACTTGAAGCAGCCTACGCGGTCCAGACGCGCTTCTTTCAGGAAGTCGAGCAGCATCTGGAAATCTTCTTCGGTTTCACCCGGGAAGCCGACGATGAAGGTGGAGCGCAGGGTCAGATCCGGGCAGATCTCACGCCACTGTTTGATGCGCGCCAGCTGGCGGTCAACGGAGCCCGGGCGCTTCATCAGCTTCAGGATACGCGGGCTCGCGTGCTGCAGCGGGATGTCCAGGTACGGCAGAATCTTGCCTTCCGCCATCAGTGGGATCACGTCGTCAACGTGCGGGTAAGGGTAAACGTAGTGCAGACGCGTCCAGATACCGAGTTTGGACAGCTGCTCGCACAGGCCGACCATGCTGGTTTTCACCGGCTCGCCGTTGTGGAAACCGGAGCGGTGCTTAACGTCCACGCCGTAAGCTGAGGTGTCCTGGGAGATGACCAGCAGTTCCTTCACGCCTGCATCGGCCAGACGTTTGGCTTCCGCCAGCACTTCGCCGATTGGACGGCTCACCAGATCGCCACGCATGGACGGGATGATGCAGAAGGTGCAGCGGTGGTTGCAGCCTTCGGAAATTTTCAGGTACGCGTAGTGACGCGGCGTCAGCTTCACGCCCTGTTCCGGCACCAGGCTCAGGAACGGGTTGTGCTTGGGTTTTGGCACGTAGTGATGAACATGTTGCAGCACCTGCTCGTAGCTGTGCGGGCCGGTAATCTCCAGCACCTTCGGGTGCACTTCGCGGATCTGGTCTTCTTTCGCGCCCAGACAGCCGGTCACGATCACTTTGCCGTTTTCGGTCAGCGCTTCACCGATGGCTTCCAGTGACTCCTGGACCGCGCTGTCGATAAACCCGCAGGTGTTAACGATCACCATATCGGCGTTGTCGTAGCTTGGCACCACGTCATAGCCCTCGGTGCGCAGTTCGGTCAGGATGCGTTCTGAATCCACCAGGTTTTTCGGGCAGCCCAGGGAGACGAAGCCGATTTTCGGCTGGTGCGTAACATTGCTCATAGGTTAAAAATTCATCAATTATGGAGTTATCAGGGCGGGATTTTACAGCGTATCGCGGGGGATTTATACACTCTTTGCAAGGCGGATGCGCCGGGCAGAGGTTGTAACATTGTAAATAATGTTAATCAGTTAATAAAAATTGATCCCAGGCATTAAACTGTACAAAAAATGTACTTATCCTGACTATGCACAATGGCTGACAGAGGAGGAAAGAGCATGACCGTTGACAGACTAAAACGCGATCTGCTGAACAAGCTGATCAACGCCCGAATCGACCTGGCCGCGTACCTGCAGTTGAGGAAGGCAAAAGGGTATATGTCAGTCAGCGAAAGCGAACATCTGCGTGATAACCTGTTTGAACTTTGCAATTTCATGCGTGAAAAAGCACCGGCCCTGCAGGCGAACTACGGCGAAAGTGAAGAAGTCGCGCTGCGCCGCGCCGCCGAGGTGCTCTCCATTGCAGGGGTGTGTCTGATGAACGGACGCCACGACTGCCCGAATTTTATCGCCGTAAACGCGGAGAAGCTTGAAAACTGCCTGACAACGCTCTCTCTATGCATCATGTGCCTGAACGAGCACAAACAGCTTGAACAGCACTGATCCCGGGGGAGGCAACTCCCCCTTCTGCTTAAGCTTTTGTAAAAGTGGTAACGCGCCCGGACGCAGTGGCTAATCTTTAAGCCATATGCCGATAAAGGAGTGCGTTATGCCTCGATCCTCGCTGATTTTCCTGCCTGCGTTATTCATTCCGTTTTCACTTCTTGCTGCGCCAGAGGCGGTGAAGGTCGAGGTGCTGCAAAACAGACTCGATCACCCCTGGTCCCTGGCGTTCCTGCCGGATAATAACGGGCTGCTGGTGACCCTGAAGGGCGGTCAGCTCAAACGCTGGCAGGCCGGAAAAGGGCTCTCCGATCCGATTGTCGGCGTACCGAAGGTCTGGGCAAACGGGCAGGGAGGATTGTTGGATGTGGTGCTGGCGCCGGATTTTGAAACGTCGCGCCGCGTCTGGCTGAGCTACGCCGAGGCCGGGCATGACGGCAAAGCCGGAACGGTGGTAGGCTTTGGCCGCCTGAGCGACGACTATTCCCGCATCGAGGGATTCCAGGTGGCGTTCCGCCAGATGCCGAAACTCTCAACCGGTAACCATTTCGGCGGACGGCTGGTGTTCGACGGCAAAGGCTCCCTCTTTATCGGACTCGGCGAGAATAACCAGCGTCCCACGGCGCAGGATCTGGATAAATTGCAGGGCAAAGTGGTGCGCCTCACCGAAGACGGAAAAGTCCCGCCGGATAACCCCTTTGTGAATACCCCCGGTGCGCGACCTGAAATCTGGTCTTACGGCATCCGCAACCCGCAGGGGATGGCGATGAACCCCTGGAGCGACACGCTGTGGCTGAACGAGCACGGCCCGCGCGGCGGGGATGAGATCAATATCCCGGAGAAGGGTAAGAACTACGGCTGGCCGCTGGCAACGCACGGCATTAACTACAGCGGTCTGAAAATCCCGGAAGCCAAAGGCGAGCACGTTGAGGGCACCGAGAAGCCGCTGTTCGTCTGGAAAGTCTCACCCGCGGTAAGCGGCATGGCGTTCTACAACAGCGACGTCTTCCCGCAGTGGAAAAACAAGCTGTTTATCGGCGCGCTGAAGGAGAAGGACGTGATCGTGCTGAGCGTGGAGGGTAACAAGGTGACAGAGGACGGGCGCATTCTGGGTGACCGGGATCAGCGTATTCGCGACGTGCGGGTGGGGCCGGATGGGTATCTGTATGTCCTGACCGACGAGACGGACGGGCAGCTGTTGAAAGTCAGCCCGTCCGGCGCGTAATCAGGTGACCGGGATCATCACGACGTTACGGTACGCCGGGCGATCGCTCAGCTGTTTAAGCCAGCGCTCCAGGTGCGGGCGCGGCGTCCACTTCAGGCCCATGTTGGTGAGGTTCCAGACGAATGGCGCCACGGCGATATCGCCTGTGCCGAACGCCTCGCCGGAGAACCAGGCGTGCTTCGCCAGCTCGTCATCCATCATCGCAAACAGATTTTCGCAGGCATCCTGCGCGGCGTGAATCGCGGGATAATCGCGTTCCGCTTCCGGCGTGCGGATAAGCCCCATCAGGATCACGCGGTGTGTCGGGGACAGCGTCTGGTTCGCCCAGTCCATCCACTTTTCGCCCTGGGCGCGGCGGGCCGGGTTTTCTACCCACAGGCGGCCCTGACCGTACTGGGCGGCGAGGTAACGCACAATCGTGTTGGACTCCCAAAGCGTCGCGTCCGTTTCATCATCGCGCAGCAGCGGCACCAGGCCATTCGGGTTCATGGCCAGATAGTCGGCCTCCTTGTTCACGCCGAACGCCATGCCTGCCATGATTTGATTGAACGGTAAATCCAGCTCTTCCAGCGTCCAGAGCACTTTCTTAACGTTGGTCGAATTATTCCTGCCCCACAGCGTAATCATATTTACTCCCGATGAGATGTGAATCCGAATCAGCTTTTCGCCATGGTGAGATAAACCTAACAATTACGCAACAGAAGACAAAAAAATCGCCTTAATCAAAGCGTATCTGAATGTTATTGCATAAACTTTAATAACTTTACCCTCGTTGGGTTTCTTTAACGGTTTTAGTGCGCTATTACTCATCGCTTCTTGCGACACGGTGATGTGACGTAATTTTTGAATGGACACTCGGGTGGCATTTATGACGCGTAAAATGACTTCTCTGCGCAGCCTGGCGGCAGGCTCTGCGCTTCTTTTCCTGTTTGCACCAACGCTCTACGCAGCTGAACAGGCTGCGCCCGAAGCGCCGCCTGTGGATGCGCGCGCCTGGATCCTGATGGACTACGCCAGCGGTAAAGTGCTGGCGGAAGGGAATGCGGATGAGAAACTCGATCCGGCAAGCCTGACCAAAATCATGACCAGCTATGTGGTAGGCCAGGCGCTGAAAGCGGGCAAGATCAAGCTGGACGATATGGTGACCATCGGGAAAGACGCCTGGGCGACCGGCAACCCGGCCCTGCGCGGATCTTCCGTGATGTTCCTGAAGCCAGGGGATCAGGTCTCCGTTTCCGATCTGAATAAAGGGGTGATTATTCAGTCGGGAAATGATGCGTGCATCGCGCTGGCCGACTACGTTGCAGGCAGCCAGGATTCTTTCATTGGCTTGATGAATGGTTACGCGCAGAAGCTGGGCTTAACCAACACCACGTTCAAAACGGTTCACGGCCTGGATGCGCCGGGCCAGTTCAGCACCGCGCGCGACATGGCGCTGCTGGGGAAAGCGCTGATCCACGACGTGCCGGATGAATACGCCATCCACAAAGAGAAAGAGTTTACCTTCAACAAAATTCGCCAGCCGAACCGCAACCGCCTGCTGTGGAGCAGCAACGTCAACGTGGACGGGATGAAAACCGGCACCACGGCGGGTGCAGGCTATAACCTGGTGGCCTCCGCGACCCAGGGCGACATGCGCCTGATTTCGGTAGTGCTGGGCACCAAAACCGACCGCATTCGCTTTAACGAATCAGAAAAACTGCTGACCTGGGGCTTCCGCTTTTACGAAACCGTGACGCCGATTAAACCGGATGCCACGTTCGTCAGCCAGCGCGTCTGGTTTGGTGACAAGAGCGAGGTGAACCTGGGCGCGGGTGAGGCGGGCTCGGTAACCATTCCGCGCGGCCAGCTGAAAAACCTGAAGGCCAGCTACACTCTGACCGACCCGCAGCTCACCGCCCCGCTGAAAAAAGGCCAGGTGGTTGGGACGATTGATTTCCAGCTTAACGGTAAGTCGATTGAACAGCGTCCGCTGATTGTGATGGAAGCGGTGGAAGAGGGCGGCTTCTTCAGCCGGATGTGGGATTTCGTGATGATGAAATTCCACGGGTGGTTCGGCAGCTGGTTTAGCTAAGTTTTTGCCGGGTGGCGCTGCGCTTACCCGGCCTACGTTCGAGCCGTTGTAGGCCGGGTAAGGCGAAGCCGCCACCCGGCATAACCTCAATACATCAACTTCACCTGCTGCGCTTTCGCGTGGGCCACAATCTCGTCGTCCGGGCGGCAATCGCTGACGATGGCATCGAACTGCGCCAGCTCGCCCATTCTTGCCGGACGCACCTTACCAAACTTACTGTGATCGACCACCAGCACATGGTACTGCGCGGCGCTTAACGCCCAGTGCTTGACCGGTAATTCTTCCAGGTTAAAGCAGGTTGCCCCCTGACGCACATTGACGCCTGCGGCGGAATAAAACGCGATGTCCGGGCAGAGATTGCTGAGCGTGTCCTGCAGGTTGAGCGGCTTAAAGATCGCGTTGCTGGCGTGAAACTCACCGCCGCAGAGGATCACCCGGCACTCGGGTTTCTCCTGAAGCGCCAGAAAGGTGTTCAGGGAATAACAGACGGCGGTAAACGGAATGCTGCTGTCGATGGCTTCGATAATCCACGGCGTGGTGGTACCGCAGTCAAAAAACAGCGTCTGGTGCGGCTGTACCAGGGAAGCCGCAAGCCGCGCGGCTTTGCGTTTCTCTTCCACCAGGCGCGTCTTCTGGTCGCTGATCAGATAATGGCTGGCGCTACGCGGCTCAAGCACAATGTATCCGCCCAGCAGCACGACGGGCGCGCTCTCGCTGTTCAGATCCCGACGAATGGTCATCTCCGAGACGCCGAGGAGGTTGGCGGCTTCCTTAAGATGCAGCTTATCGCTGCGCTTCAGCGCCTGTAGCAGCTGAGCAATGCGGTCATCGCGACGTGTTTCCATAGTTCCTCGGCATAAAAAAATGAACCCCCGCAGGGCGGGGGTTCAAGTGTAACCTGTCAGGTCGGGGTTAGTCACGTATCCAGCCTTTGCGGATCGGGATGGCGAAAATGGCGCGATAGAGTGAAGAAAGCGCACGGTAGAGCGCTTCCCCAATGAGGCTCCACAGGATAGCCGCGCTCACGCAGCCAATCAGCCCCACCAGGAAGCCGCCAACCATATCCAGCGGCCAGTGGACGCCCAGATACACGCGAGACCAGGCGATGGCCACAGCGACCACCATCAGCACCGCACCCGACCACAGGCGATGCCAGAACAGGAAGGCCAGTGCGAAGGTGAAGATCACCGTACCGTGATCGCTCGGGAAAGAGTCATCCGGCGCATGGTGCAGGAAGGTATAGCCGACGTGATCGACAAACGGACGATCGTGCGGGAACGCATGGCCCAGAATGTAACTTGCCAGGACGCTTACGCCGAGAGCCATCGCCACTTTGATTACAAGCTTGCGCTGCGCTTTCACCTGGCTACGCGGTCCCCACAGCCAGAGGATGGCTGCCAGCGCGGGCACGATACTGATCAGATCTTTTGCCAGAAAGGTGGCGAAGTCGATCATCCACTCGGGCGAGGCCGGGGTGGCGTTGATCAGATAAAACAGCTGATAATTCAGATTCTCTAGCATAGCGTTATCACTCTTTAGCAAACCGGGTGGAAACCAGCCCGTAGACTGCCACCTGGGAAAACCAGACCCACCACCCGGCCCACAGGTTGTGAGAGAAAAAATGCGCTCCGCGCATGACCTGACCGAAGCCCATCGCCAGACCCAGCAAAATGCCGAGAACGACAAAGCTCCAGGCCAGACGCGGCCGCTCGCGCCAGAAGGCAAAAAACAGTCCCATCACCATAAAGCCGCTGGAAGAATGGCCGCCGGGGAAGCAGCGCCCCGGGCCGCTGTCCGCCGGGACGGCGCTGAACAGGGGATAGGACATCGCCTTACCGCCATATTCCACCAGGTCCCACGGGCAGCTGTGATGGCTCATGCTTTTCAGCACGCCCACGACCAGCGCGCCAAGCCCCATCAGCAGCGCCGCCGTAACCAGCCTCGCGTTACGCTTGTACGCGCCGTAAAACAGCGCCACGGCGCCTAAAGCGATGGCAATGTACTTCGCCAGACGATGGTTGAGCAGATCCAGCAGGTGGTCTTTCTGCAGCGGGAAGCTCTGCGTCGCCGCGTCATACCAGAAGCCGGTGATCCATCTGTCGAGCGCTTCATTGCGCGATAGCCACGTAAACACCACGGCAAGGACTATCAGTATGAAAAGCTGATAACCATAAAAGCGGGCCGGCAAGCGGTAAAGGCGTTTTGTCTTATTTGTCTGTAACTTAGACAATTCTGAACGGCTGGAGGTGAGTGACATAATTTGGGGTCGTTGACGAGTAATGGGGCTATCATAAATCTGTCAAATTAAGGAAACCTTAAACGAAGACGATATGTGCTTTATTTCTGTTTATCCTCGATAAATCACTATCTCGGGCTGCGGCATTTCATTACACTCGTCGCGATTTTGTCATTATAAAGAGATTGCATGTTAAACCGTTCTTCTTCAGGTTCACGTCTGGGTCGTCAGGCGTTGCTTTTCCCCCTGTGTCTGGTGCTCTACGAATTTTCTACCTATATCGGCAACGATATGATCCAGCCCGGTATGCTGGCCGTGGTGGCGCAGTACAACGCCGGAATTGAGTGGGTACCGACCTCCATGACCGCCTATCTGGCCGGCGGCATGTTTTTGCAGTGGCTGTTAGGCCCGCTGTCGGATCGTATTGGCCGTCGCCCGGTGATGCTGACGGGCGTGGTGTGGTTCATCGTCACCTGCCTTGCCACGCTGCTGGCGCAAAATATTGAACAATTTACTCTGCTGCGTTTCCTGCAGGGGGTGAGCCTGTGCTTTATCGGCGCCGTGGGGTATGCGGCCATTCAGGAGTCGTTTGAAGAGGCGGTGTGTATCAAAATCACCGCGCTGATGGCGAACGTGGCGCTGATCGCTCCCTTGCTCGGGCCGCTGGTGGGCGCCGCATGGGTGCATATGGCCCCCTGGGAAGGGATGTTTGTGCTGTTTGCCGTTCTCGCCGCCATCGCGTTCTTTGGCCTGCACCGTGCGATGCCGGAAACCGCCACCCGCATCGGCGAGAAACTCTCGCTGAAAGAGCTGGGTCGGGATTACAAAGAGGTGCTGAAAAACGGCCGCTTTGTAGCGGGCGCGCTGGCGACCGGGTTTGTTAGCCTGCCGCTGCTGGCGTGGATTGCCCAGTCTCCGGTCATTATCATCAGCGGTGAAAAGCTCAGCAGCTACGAGTACGGCCTGCTGCAGGTGCCGATCTTTGGCGCGCTGATTATCGGTAACCTGGTGCTGGCGCGTCTGACGTCACGCCGCACCGTGCGCTCGCTGATTATCATGGGCGGCTGGCCGATTGCGGCAGGGCTGATTCTGGCGGCGGTGGCAACCGTCGCGTCATCTCACGCTTATTTGTGGATGACGGCGGGGCTGAGTATCTACGCCTTCGGGATTGGCGTGGCGAACGCCGGGCTGGTGCGCCTGACGCTGTTTGCCAGCGAGATGAGTAAGGGCACGGTCTCCGCGGCGATGGGGATGCTACAGATGCTGATTTTTACCGTCGGTATCGAGGTGAGCAAGCATGCCTACGCGATGGGCGGTAACGGGCTGTTCAGCCTGTTTAACCTCGCCAATGGCGTGCTGTGGGTTGGCCTGATGGTGGTATTCCTGAAAGACAAGCGCGTCGGAAACGCTCTGCAACCTTAATTCTTATACCCTCTCCCTGTGGGAGAGGGCTAGGGTGAGGGCACCAGACTGCACGCGGTCAATTAAACGGTGCCTCCCCGTTCAACACCTTCTCAATCACATCCAGCACGCCTTCCTCGTTATTGTGCGGCGCTTCAAAACGCGCTGCCGCTTTGATATGCGGTCTGGCATTTGCCATCGCAAAGCTGAACCCGGACTGGCGCAGCATCTCCACGTCGTTGCCGCTGTCGCCGAAGGCCACCACGTCGCTGTTCTCTATGCCCCAGCGCTGTTGCAGGATCCGCAGGCCGTTGGCCTTATGCACGCCGGGGATAATCAGGTCGATACTGCCGTGACCGGTGGTGACGGGCACCATGATGTCGCTGAGCTTTTCATGCAGCAGCGCCTGAATACGTGGAATTTCATCATCGGACACGTTGAGTCCGAACTTGAAGAAAATATCGTTCAGGTTGTCGAAATCGCTGACCATTTCCAGACGGTGATAGTACTTCGCCGCGATGGCCTTAAAGCCCTCGTCATAGCACTTCAGCGTATAGGCGCTGCTCTTCCCGCAGGCGATAATCTCAATGCCTGGCACGTCGTTTAAGACGCTCGCGACGGTCTCGAAATGGGCTTTCGACAGTTCACCGTTAAAGACGTCTTCACCCTCACTCACGACCCAGCCGCCGTTTTCGGCGACGAATGAAATTTCATGCGCAATCTCCGGGAAAAAGGAGATGAGCTGGTAGTACTGGTTGCCGCTGGCGACCACGAAACGAATGCCTTGCGCCTTCATGCGCGCGTACTGCGCCAGAAAGCGCGGGCGATTGTAGGTCTTGGCATCGCTCAGGAATGTGCCATCCATGTCGACGGCGATCAGTTTAACGCTCATATCCCTTCTCCAGTGTCGTTTGATTCGTTTCCGGCTTTGCCACCGCGCGCGCCACCAGCGCCGCGATGATGACCAACCCTAACACCACCAGCATGGCGCTGCGCAGCCCGTAGTGCTCCCCGAGGAAGCCGAGCAGCGGCGGCCCGACCAGGAAGGCGAGATAGCCCGTGGTTGCCACCACGCTGACGCGCGTCGGGGCATCCGGGCCGGTATCGCTGGCGGCAGAGATGGTCAGCGGGAAGCCGAGGGACGCGCCCAGCCCCCAGAGGATCACCGAGACGCCGGCAATCCAGTCCACATCCACAAAAATGATCATCGCGATACCCAGCCCGCCGAGCAGGGCGCTGGCGCGCACTACCGCCACGCGGCTGTAGCGGTCGATAAACCAGCCGCCGGTGAAGCGCCCGACGGTCATCCCCAGCGTAAACCCGGCGTAAATCAGCGAGCCGGAGGTCGGGCTAAAGCCGTGACCGTCCACCATCAGCAGGGGCAGCCAGTCATTGGCGGACCCCTCCGCGAACGCCATCGCCAGCACCACCACGCCGATCAGCATCAGCTGGAAATCGCGGTAGAAGGGCAGCCCTTTTTCGGCTGAGTGCTGTTCGTCCGCGGAGTTTTTACCGGTGCCGTCCGGGATGGCCCGGATGCCGGTCAGAATGGGAATGATGCACACCAGCGCCGCCAGCAGAATATGCAGATTCGCGCTCACGCCAGTGGCCGTCAGCGCCATCCCCACGCCCGCACCGGCCAGCGTGCCGAGGCTATAGAAGCCGTGCATCATTGGCAGCACGGTTTTGTTCATCTCGCGTTCGACCGCTGCCCCTTCCACATTTATCGCCACTTCCGCCGAACCAAAGCTGCCGCCAAATACCGTCAGCCCGAGGGCAAACAGCACCGGTGAGGCAAACCACAGCGCCGCGCTCAGCACCATCATCCCGAACACCGCGAAGCACATGGTGGTGCGGATCACCGCTCGCGTACCGAAGCGCTTTACCAGCCACGCGGAGCAGAGAATGCCGCTCATGGAGCCTATCGACAGGCCGAACAGCACGATGCCCATTTCCGCGGTAGAGACGGACAAAATATCGCGAATGGCGGGCGTGCGCGTGGCCCAGGAGGCCATCAGCAGACCGGGAATGAAGAAGAACATAAACAGCGCCCACAGGCGGAGCTGCAGGGCTTTGCGGGGAGAGGTCAGCGTCATCGGGATAGCACCAGAAGTACAACAATAGCGACAACACTAGCAAGTTTGTGTACATTTGTACACAAACCAGGTGAGGAATTGATGAGCAGACCACCCAACGATCCGCATCGCCGGGAGAAGATCCTGCAGGCGACGCTCGACACTATCGCCGAGTACGGCATTCATGCCGTCACGCACCGTAAAATCGCCACCTGCGCGGGCGTGCCGCTGGGGTCGATGACCTACTATTTCGACGGCATGGAGCCGCTGCTGGAGGAGGCCTTCACGTGGTTTACCCGCCAGATGTCGCAGCAGTACCGGGATTTCTTTGCCGGCGTCACCGGGCCGGAAATGGCGTGCGAATCCATCACCACCCTGATCCACAGCTCGCAGGTGACAACGCCCCACAACATGGCGCTGATGTATCAGCTTTACGCCTTTATGCACCGCAGCGCGGCGCTTAAAACGGTGATGCAGGACTGGATGAAGATGAGCCAGACCACGCTGGAGCAGTGGTTCGACCCGGTCACCACCCGCGCGCTGGACGCGTTTATTGAAGGGATGACGCTGCACTATGTCACCGACCGGGCGCCGTTAAGCCGGGAGGAGATTCGGGCGATGGTGGGGAGGATTGCGGGCATTACACCGTTAAATAAAGAAAATTAGTTCATATTTTTCAATGTATTACGATTTTTCTCCATATTGACAATCCGGACCTAACACGTGACTATCCACCGCGGTGGTTATTTACTGTTCAGTGGTTGAGGTTGGCGTTGGGTGAAAAAGTAAGTACCTGGTTCGTGCAGGTCAGTCTGGCAAAAAAGAGAGCGTTGTTAGTACTGTTGATTTTGGTTCAGGCGAGTCTGCTGATTGGGCATCTGCTCTACCAGCGCGGCTATGTGGAGGATAACGCTGCACGTATCCTTCGCAATACGGCCATTCTCCAGTCCCAGCAGTTTGATACCAGCCTTAACGCGATGCGCTACCAGATGCGCTTTATCGGGAATGCCTTTCTGCTCAACCATACGGTCACGCCTGAAAACGCGCAGCCATTCCTGCAAGGGGAGCTCAAGCGCGCCTGGCTGGATGGCGTTGTCGTCTTTGATGAAGACGGTGATTTTCTCAGCAGCCGCGCGCTATTTCCTTTTGAGCGCGCTCTGGACGCCTCTACGCTTGCGCAGGCCAGCTTTCGGCAGCACCCTCTGTTTACCGGTTTTCGCCGGGATGAAGTTACCGAAAGTTTGTTTTACTGGCAGAGCAACGGCACGGATAAAAACATGTTGGGCTTCGTGATGTTCCGTGCAGTGCGCGACGCACATGGTCGCTTTCTTGGTGGTGCGTTGGGTTTCTTCAATGGTAACACCATGAACGATATGTTTCGCAAAATGGAAGTGCAGGGCTTCGATTTAGGTCAGGGTGGGGCGATGGCGGTCCTTGATCGTGACAATGCGGTGCAGCTTGCCCGTATGGGGGCGAATGACGGTTCGCAATTGAACACCTCCGACCCGCGCCTCGCGAAGCTGCTGGAATACGCAAGCGATACCGCACAGGTCCAACGATATACCTCTCCGATTGATGGCGTTGAACGTATGGGAGTATTTCTTAACCTCAACGAACGCAAATGGGTGCTGGCCGTCGGGCTGGCCAGAAAAGACGTGCTGCACGGCTGGTATTATCAGGCTCTGTGGACGGCGCTGGCGATTCTGGTTATCTCCATTACGCAGTGGTTTCTGATGCATTACATTCACGTCAACGCCCTGCAGCGGGCGCGTTTCCAGCAGGAGGCGCGGCTCGATCCGCTCACCGGGCTGGCAAACCGTCGCCAGTTTGATGAGTGGTCTTTGCGGGCCTGCAATCTTGCCCGTCGGCATCAGCAGCCCCTGTGCCTGATGAGCATGGATCTGGATTTCTTCAAGCGTATTAACGACACCTGGGGCCATGACGGCGGCGATGCGGTGCTGAAGCATATTGGCAACGCGCTTCCGGCACTGGTGAGAGGCAGCGACATTGTCGCCCGCTTCGGCGGGGAAGAGTTTGTCGTGGCAATGCCGCAGACCTCTCTGGAGACGGCCGCTGAGATCGCCGAGCGCGTACGGATGAGCCTTGCCAGCCAGAACGTCGACTTCAACGGGCAGACGATCCGCTTCACCGCCAGCATGGGGCTCGTATGCATGACGCCGGATGAACTGGAGATTGAACATGGCGTGCAGTCAGCCCTGGCGCGAGCCGATCGTGAGCTTTATCGTGCAAAACGTGAGGGGCGCAACCGAGTCTGCGTGGCGAGCTAGCGGGCGGTTGTTTTCTCCAGGCGTTCAGGGCCCGCCGGGCGCTGGCCCTGTCGTCCACCTGAGGAAGGATTATTTTTTCAGGATATTCTTCCCGCTGGCGTCCACCACCGCTTCGCCATCCTCTTTCGTAAACGCCCCTTTCTGCGCGTCCGGCAGGATGTCGAGGACGACTTCAGACGGGCGGCACAGGCGGGTGCCCAGCGGCGTCACCACGATCGGACGGTTAATCAGGATCGGGTGTTGCAGCATAAAATCGATAAGCTGGTCGTCGGTGAAGCTGTCTTCGGCCAGGCCGAGCTGTTCATAGGGCTCCACGTTTTTACGCAGCAAATCGCGCACCGAAATGCCCATATCGGCAATCAGGGCGGTCAGCGTATCGCGCGACGGCGGGGTTTCCAGATAGAGAATAATCTCTGGCTCCGCGCCGCTGTTGCGGATCATCTCCAGCGTGTTGCGCGAGGTGCCGCAGGCGGGGTTGTGATAAATGGTGATGTGGCTCATATCAGTGGCTCATTACAGTGTGAAGGAGAGACGTAGCGCCAGGGCGGCGAGCGTCACAAACAGGACCGGCAGCGTCATGATGATGCCCGTCCGGAAATAGCCGCCCCAGGTAATCGTCATGTTTTTCTGCGCCAGCACGTGAAGCCAGAGCAGGGTGGCGAGACTACCAATAGGCGTGATTTTTGGCCCCAGATCGCAGCCAATCACGTTGGCGTAAATCATCGCCTCCTTTATCAACCCTGTTGCCGTGCTGCCGTCAATGGAGAGCGCGCCAATCAGCACCGTGGGCATATTGTTCATTATGGATGACAGGAATGCGGTGATGAACCCGGTTCCCAGCGTGGTGGCCCACAGCCCGTGTCCGGCCAGGCTATTCAGTACGCCTGTGAGAGAGTCCGTCAGCCCGGCATTACGCAGGCCATACACCACCAGATACATCCCCAGCGAGAAGATGACGATCTGCCACGGCGCGCCGCGCAGCACTTTTCCGGTATTTATCGCATGTCCGCGTTTTGCGACAGCGAATAAAATCAGCGCGCCGACGGTCGCAATGGCGCTGACCGGAATGCCGAGAGGTTCAAGCACGAAGAAACCGACGAGCAGAAGAAGGAGGACGATCCAGCCCGTTCTGAACGTCGGGAGGTCGTGAATGGCCCGCGCAGGCTCCTGGAGTTTCGCCAGGTCATATTCTGGAGGAATTTCCTTGCGAAAGAATAGGTGCAGCATGACCAGCGTTGCGGCAATCGCGGCGATATCCACCGGGATCATCACCGAAGCGTACTCGCTGAACCCCAGCGCGAAGAAGTCTGCCGAGACGATGTTGACCAGGTTGGAGACAATCAGCGGCAGGCTGGCGGTATCGGCGATAAAACCTGCCGCCATCACAAACGCCAGCGTGGCCTGTTTGCTGAACCCCAGCGCCAGCAGCATGGCGATGACGATAGGCGTGAGGATCAGCGCCGCGCCGTCATTAGCAAACAGCGCTGCGACGGCTGCGCCCAGCAGGATAATCCAGGTAAACAGCAATCGCCCCCGACCTTTCCCCCAGCGAGCGACGTGCAGTGCTGCCCACTCGAAAAAGCCGGACTCATCCAGCAGCAGACTGATAATGATAACGGCGATAAACGTTGCCGTGGCGTTCCAGACGATATTCCAGACTACCGGAATATCGTTAATGTGAATCACGCCGCTGGCCAGCGCCAGCACGGCGCCAATAGTCGCGCTCCAGCCGATACTCAGTCCTTTGGGCTGCCAGATGACCAACACCAGCGTAAACAGAAAAATTGCCCCTGCCAGAAACATTGCTTACTCCGTTATATCTGTTTTTGTGAATGTGTTTTGATTAGCACGAACCCGGAAGCCGGTTTTTCAGCTTCATACGCGTCTCTTCCCGCAGGCAGTTCCCGCTGGTGTCGATAACGGCTGCCGCCCATGCAGGCATGTTGGGAGAGAGACGGTAATGGACCCACTTACCCTCGCGACGGTCGATCACCAGCCCGGACTCGCGCAGCAGCGCCATATGGCGGGAAACCTTCGGCTGAGATTCGGCGGTGGCGGCGCAGAGATCGCAGACGCACAGCTCGCCCGCTTCGCGGAGCAGCATGACGATGGCGAGCCGCGTTTCGTCGGAGAGGGTTTTGAAGAGGTGGAGTGGGTGGAGCATGGGTGTTCCTGCATATGTGATTTTTATATGTGTTTAAGCATATATGTTTATTTGGTGGCAGTAAAGAAAGCGAGAGTACGAGGAAGTGAATTTCTGGCAACAAAAAAACCGTTTAGGTAAACGGGTTAATTAAGTGTGAAGATATTATTGATGTGATATAAGTGATGATTAATTTCCGTTATTGCTAGTTTTATTCAAATGTCGTGCTCAATTCTATTAAATCGAAATAATGCCTAAATTTTAATTCTGAATCACTTAGTTTTGCATGGGCGTAGCTCATCTTTAAAAAGTTAATTAGGCTATGTTCTGCTGTTATATCACCATTTAACCAACCTTCAGTGATGTTAATTTGACGGTTGCCACTCATTCTACTGTTTGCCTCAGAGAGCACCTCCCTTGATTTGTTGATATATGAAATCGCATCGCAACTTAATTTTTGGTAATTTTCATTGCTATTAGAAACATATGAACCTTCTCGTGATTTTAAGGTTCTAACACTTGTAATGTTGAAAGATAAGTTAAAGGAAAGTTCAATTAAATATAGTTTATAAGAAGGATCTATGTTAGCGCCTTGCTTTATTTTTGAATACATCTCGCTACTTTTAAAGTTCAATGACAACAAAATCAACATTAAGTTTGGATCGAACTTCTTCGAACTGGTAATGATAATATCAATTAATCTTTCATATATTTTAATTGAGTCTCTGAGATTTACTTTCAAAGATTGGAGTATAGAGGCACAGTTGGATATAAAACTTGTGAAGTTGGGAGCACATGGTGTGCAAATTACTTGCACTGATGCGAATTGCTCAATAATATTATAACCTGTTTTTGTTAGCAATAAATTATTGAGGTTTGGAGAGGGCAATAAAAAGCGACGATCGAAGAATCTACTTAGATAGTGACTGGCAGAAAAATCATTCCCATATACTACTTTTATAGAGTGCTGAAGCTGTTCAGTATCGGTTGCAATTACAAAAACAACTCCTGGTATGTTAAAGATATGTTTTACTATTTCCAGAAGGTTGATAGCAAAACTTGGTCTGCATCTGTCTAATTCATCAATGATTATAAATATAGGTAAATCTTTTTCTATACAATCCTTACGTTCAATAAATTTAACCCATTTTTCTATTCCTTTTCTGATTGTTTCGATTTTTGAGGCTTTTTCTGCGTGCAGATCTAATAATTGTGCAGATAAGTCTTTTGTAAGATCCGATGCTGAATCAATCCCAGTTATTTTTTTTATTAAACTATCAATGATTACTGGCGTTGCTGTTTTAAGTAAAGGCCCTATATTATCTACAGTCTTATTAATCAGAGTGGTGAATTTATCTGATTGGCCTGTTAACTGGCTTTTTATTGAACTGAAAACTGTTAAGAGTGGATCGTCTGAAAAATCTTCTTTCCAAGCGTCTATATAAATTGTAGGATGGTTGTTGTTAATCGTCTTGGTAAGGCGTTTTGTGAAGTAAGTTTTACCAGCGCCCCATTCCGCATTTATATTAATTACTAAGTTAGAGGAATTACCTCGAGCTGAACATATTTCGTAAAGATATTTGGCATATTTTTTCTATCTAAGGTGTCGGGTGGTAGTTTTTCACCAAAAAATTCATCATCATTATCCCATTCCCATGCAATGTTCATTAATACCTCACCTATAATACTCTAATTTCAGGAGAAGATTCATTATCATTTATAGCGACTATGAAATCAAAATTCTTGGAAAAATCATTGCTGTAACGTCACTGCGTAGCCAATCTTCTTTTGAAGCCCCGCTCATCAGCAATCTTCATCATTCTTGCCTCCGCAGCAGCTTGACTACGCATTTCCGAAAGTTTGGATTTAAAGGTGTGAAGATTACCCTGAATATTTAATGGTAGGGGAGTCGATGCGATCAGCGTGTCTTCAAGTTCCCAGGGTGCATCAACAGGAAGCCAGTGAACTTTGGCATTCTTTTCCATCCAGGCGTCAAGCCACTGCTCGCCAGGGTGAGTAAATGTCATTCTGGATCCAGAACCCACGCGGCGCAGGGGAAAGCCACTTAAACCACTCAATAACACACCCAGCGTGCGCCTGAGTGTTGATCCAGCCGCATTGCCGCTGTAATGCGTTTTGATTCGTTTCCTTAAGTTCGAACGGCTGTTAGGTTTCCCTCTCTGGTCGGGCGAAATACCAACGTATAGCAGCGTGTAGCCGTCTGAGGTGATGCAGCCCTCGGTCGGCACACCAGGTGGGATTTCCTTAAACCACCAGAAGTAGACGCCATTTACTGGCGGAACTGGTGATGGCTTGCTCATTACTTCCGTTCTGCTGTAGGTTTTCTCGGGATAAAAATTGAACATGCGGCTTTCCTTGCTGACGTTTTTCCTGATTTTATTCTTTTGCTGTCAGGGAGCGATAGTTTTATGAAGCCTGGAAGGAGAAAGTAATGGGATAGGGTTTTTTGTCCGGAGCTGACGCCCAACATCAGAAAGCGTGGCTGTAAGCGATTGATTCTGTGAGTGAGGGAATTTCAGGCAACAAAAAACCCATCAACCTTGAACCAAAACGGCGGGGTTGATGGGCTCCACAAATTGGGGACATCAAAGAAAAGCAGTGGCACTAGTTATGACTGCCCCCTGATAAAAAAGTTCTGCGCGTAACGAAAATATTTTCCGCCACGCGCATTCTTAGGAGTTATCCGAGCCCCGGCCAGATGATGATGATCAGCGTACCCGCCAGCGTGAGCAGTACGTTAGCGATAGCATAGGTGCCCGCATAGCCCAGCGCCGGAATGTTGCTGCGCGCGGTGTCGCTGATGATTTCCATAGCAGGCGCACAGGTACGCGCCCCCATCATCGCCCCGAAGAGCAGGGCGCGGTTCATGCGCAGCACGTAGGCGCCGAACAGGAAGCAGATCACCACCGGCACCAGGCTGACGATAAGTCCGGAAACCAACATCTGCCAGCCAACGGCACCCAGGCTGTGGCCAATGCCGCTGCCCGCGCTTAAGCCCACGCCCGCCATAAAGACCATCAGACCGAACTCTTTCACCATGTTCAGCGCGCCCTGCGGAATGTAGCCGAAGGTCGGGTGGTTCGCTCGCAGGAAGCCCAGCATGATCCCGGCGAACAGCAGCCCGGCGGCGTTACCGATGCCGAAGCTAAAGTTGCTGAACTGGAAGGTGATCATCCCGATCATCAGGCCAACGATAAAGAAGGCGCAGAAGGCCAGCAGGTCGGTGACCTGGCTGTGAATAGAGATAAAGCCGATGCGGTCGGCCACGGTTTTTACGCGTCGCGCGTCGCCGCTGACCTGCAGCACGTCACCTTTGTTGAGCACCACGTTGTCGTCGATCGGCATCTCAATCTGGCTGCGGATCACGCGGTTGAGGAAGCAGCCGTGGTCGGTCAGCTTCAGCTGCGCCAGGCGGCGGCCCACGGCGTTATGGTTTTTCACCACGATCTCTTCGGTGACGATGCGCATGTCGAGCAGGTCGCGGTCGAACACCTCTTTGCCGTTACGGAAGCTCGGGTCGAGACGGGCGTGGGCGTCCGGGTAACCCACCAGCGCGATGTCGTCGCCCATCTGCAGCACCGCGTCGCCGTCCGGGTTCGCCAGAATACCGTTGCGGCGGATACGTTCGATGTAGCAGCCCGTCTGGCGGTAAATCCCCAGCTCGCGCAGGTTTTTACCGTCTGCCCATGCCACCAGCTCCGGCCCGACGCGGTAGGCGCGGATCACCGGGAGATAAACTTTACGTTTGGAGTCGGTATCCAGACCGCGCTCGCGGGCGATTTGCTGGGCGCTGGTCTGCAGATCCTGATGCTGCAGTTTTGGCAGGTAGCGTGCGCCAACGATCAGGCTTACCAGACCAATCAGATAGGTCAGGGCATAGCCCAGGCTCAGGTGGTCGAGGGCGGTGGAGAGCTGTTCCCCGGCCATCCCGGAGTGGCGCAGGGTATCACCGGCACCCACCAGCACCGGGGTGGAGGTCATCGAGCCTGCCAGCATACCGGCCGTTAGCCCGATATCCCAGCCAAACAGTTTACCCAGCCCTAACGCGATCAGCAGCGCGCTGCCGACCATCACCAGCGCCAGCATCAGATAATTTTTGCCGTCGCGGAAGAAAATGGAAAAAAAGTTCGGCCCCGCTTCCACGCCAACACAAAAAATAAACAGCATAAAACCTAAGTTGAGCGCGTCCGTGTTAATGCTGAAGTGCTGCTGGCCTAATAATAAGGAGACGACTAAAACGCCAATGGAATTACCGAGTTGAACCGAACCCAGGCGCAATTTACCCAGGCAAAGACCCAGCGCCAGTACCACAAATAATAACAGGATGTAATTCCCATTTAACAAGTCTGCGACGTTTATATTCACGGAGGCTAACTTCTTGTTTACCAGTAAGTTGTTGAATGAAAGGACTTTTTGGGCTACTGTTTTTTGGGTCAGGGAAAAGCGTTAACGCTCCCTGTTTCCTGCTTTATTCCCTAAAACATTAGCTGGCGTGTAGTTTAATCGCATTAGCTACTGACAGCTACTGATTATCGCATCACCCTGTGCGTACTTTGGCAAGGATTGCCGCATTGCTTTATCTGACTGGGCGTCTACCCGACGAAAGTGTATTTGATAGAGATAAGTCAGGAGGATAGGTTGAATATGAAACGAAACTGGGCGGGGGTGATCAGCTGCTTTTTGCTGTTCACGGTCGTATGCATGTCGCTTGCTTTTAACGTGAAAGGGGCATTCAGGGCGTCGGGTCATCCGGAGCTCGGGTTGCTCTTTTTTACCCTGCCGGGGGCAGCTGCCAGTTTTCTCTCCCGTAAAGGGGAGGTGGTGAAGCCACTGCTGGGCGCCATGCTGGCCGCGCCGCTCTGTTTGCTGATGATGCGCTTGCTGTATATCTCTACGCGAAGTTTCTGGCAGGAGCTGGCGTGGTTGATGAGCGCTGTTTTCTGGTGCGCCCTTGGCGCGCTCTGCTACTTATTTGTGCGCAGTCTGCTTCATAACCGACGGCACCACAAATAAAAACGCCCTCTCGGTGAGGGCGTCCTTTCATTTCATTACTGGGCAGCAAACAGGCCCAGGTGCTCTTTGGCGTAAGCTTCAAAGTCGGTGCAGCCGCCAATGTGTTTCTGATCGAGGAAGATCTGCGGTACGGTTTCAACCGGCTTACCGACAGTTTTTTCCAGATCGGCTTTGGTGATGCCTTCCGCGTGGATGTCCACATAGCGGAAGTTGAAGTCATCGCGCTCTTCGGTCAGTTTCTCAGCCAGCTCTTTCGCGCGCACACAGTAAGGGCACCCTGGACGACCAAAAATAACTGCAAACATTTCTCTCTCCTCAAAAAAACAAGCCTGACGGCGAATGACACGTATAGTGCCCCATAACCTGTCGTCATTAAAGAAGGTTTCGCCTGTCGTTATAATATCTATGAGCTATGTTTCGCCAATTACACCGCGCATATCATTGCCTATACTGGCTGCCATACGGTTTAAGCAAGACAAAGAGAGACAAGATGACGCCAACCATAGACCTGCTCCTTTCCCATCGTTCCATTCGCCACTTCACCGATGAGCCGATTACCGATGCGCAGCGCGAAGCGATTTTTAACAGCGCAAGGGCGACCTCCAGCTCCAGCTTCCTGCAGTGCAGCTCTATTATCCGCATTACCGACCCGGCGATGCGTGAACAGCTGGTGACGCTGACCGGCGGGCAGAAGCATGTGGCTCAGGCAGCCGAGTTCTGGGTATTCTGCGCCGACTTTAACCGCCACCTGCAGATCTGCCCTGAGGCCGAGCTGGGGCTGGCCGAACAGCTGCTGCTGGGCGTGGTGGATACCGCGCTGATGGCGCAAAACGCCTTTACGGCGGCGGAGTCGCTGGGGTTAGGCGGCGTCTACATTGGCGGCCTGCGTAACAACATTCAAAGTGTGACCGACCTGCTGAAGCTGCCAAAACACGTGCTGCCGCTGTTTGGCCTGTGCCTCGGCTGGCCGGCGGACAACCCGGATCTGAAGCCGCGCATTCCTGCTGCGATGCTGGTGCATGAAAACCACTACCAGCCGGTCGATCAGGACGTCCTGAATCACTACGATGAAGAGCTGGCGAACTACTACATGACGCGCGGCAGCAATAACCGCCGCGACACCTGGACTGACCATATTCGCCGCACCATCATTAAAGAAAATCGCCCGTTTATTCTTGATTACCTGCACAAACAGGGCTGGGCGACGCGATAGTCCATTTATCCTGCGCCTGCCTGCGTATATGATACGCAGGCTTTTTCCATGTCTTCAGAGAGGTGCAGGGTGAAAATTGCCATATTGTCCCGGGATGGAACGCTCTATTCATGTAAGCGCCTGCGAGAAGCGGCGGCGAAACGCGGGCATCAGGTTGAAATCCTCGACCCGATGTCCTGCTATATGAACATCGATCCGGCCGCCTCGTCGATTCACTACAAAGGCCGCAAGCTGCCGCACTTTGATGCGGTGATTCCCCGCATCGGCTCCCAGATTACCTATTACGGCACCGCCGCGCTGCGCCAGTTCGAGATGCTGGGCAGCTACCCGCTCAACGAATCCGTCGCCATTTCCCGCGCCCGCGACAAGCTGCGCTCGCTGCAGCTTCTTGCCCGTCAGGGGATCGATCTTCCCGTCACCGGGATTGCCCATTCCCCGGACGACACCAGCGATCTGATCGACATGGTGGGCGGCGCGCCTTTGGTGATCAAGCTGGTGGAAGGCACGCAGGGCATTGGCGTGGTGCTGGCGGAGACCCGTCAGGCGGCGGAGAGCGTGATTGATGCCTTCCGGGGCCTCAATGCCCACATTCTGGTGCAGGAGTATATCGAAGAGGCGAAAGGGCGCGATATTCGCTGTTTTGTGGTGGGTAACGAGGTCGTGGCGGCGATCGAGCGGCAGGCCAAAGAGGGCGATTTCCGCTCTAATCTTCACCGCGGCGGCATTGCCAGAATTGCCGATATCAGCGATCGCGAACGGGAAATTGCCGTGAAAGCGGCGCAAACCCTGGGGCTGGACGTGGCGGGTGTAGATCTTCTGCGCGCGACGCGCGGGCCGCTGGTCATGGAGGTGAACGCCTCGCCGGGGCTGGAAGGTGTGGAAAAAACCACAGGGGTCGATATTGCGGGTAAAATGATCTTATGGATCGAGCGTCATGCGACGCCGGGCTACTGTCTGAAAACGGGTGGTTAAATGGATTACCGCGCGCTTTTTAAGTACCCTATGCGAAGTTTTTATTAAAGAGGCTGCATCGCGATGGATTTACAGGTCGTACCTACACTGGATACGTTACGTCAATGGCTTGATGATGCCGGAATTACGTTCTTCGAATGTGATTCCTGCCAGGCGCTGCATCTGCCTCATATGCAGAATTTCGACGGCATTTTCGATGCCAAAATCGATCTGATTAACGACGTGATCCTTTTCTCCGCGCTGGCCGAAGTGAAGCCCTCCGCGCTGCTGGCGCTGGCTTCCGACCTGTCGGCAATCAATGCCAGTTCTTTGACGGTGAAGGCATTTCTCGACATACAGGATGATAATCTGCCAAAACTGGTCGTTTGCCAGTCTTTATTCTCCGGGGCAGGGCTGTCGTTCAAGCAGTTCGCCTGGTTTATGCGCTTGAGCGAAGAGCAAATTTCCATGGTTATGATGGAAGCCAATGCACACCATCTGCTGTATAGCGCGGAAGATGATGCAGAGAATAATGATGCATCTCCCAATTTTCTTCACTAAGCCTGTCTGACTTTTGCGCAGTCGCTGCCATAGCGGCTGCAGAAGGCCATTTTTTCTGCTGCTTTTAACCTTTCTTTAAAGAATTATTCACCTCCCTGAAGGCCGTTTCGGCTTATCACGTAGACTTAACCTGCATAAAAAATTGATAAAAGGCGTTTTTTCGTCTGGGCTATAGCCGGGGACACGGGCTACAGTTATTCTTGCGATGCTTAAAAAAGCGAGCGGAAGCTGCCGGGTAAAGAGGTTTCTTTTTATTTTGAGCAGAGCGACAAACTATGCATGATTTTTGCATATATCCTGATTGCACAGTTTTAGTTCGTTTGTTAACGAGCTTTCAGAAGGAATAACACTATGATCGCCTTGAATAAAAAATGGTTATCGGGTCTGGTTGCGGGTGCTCTGATGGCCGTCTCTGCCGGCACGCTCGCTGCGGAACAAAAAACGCTGCACGTTTATAACTGGTCTGACTATATTGCGCCGGACACGGTGGCAAATTTTGAAAAAGAGACCGGCATTAAAGTCGTCTACGACGTGTTCGATTCCAACGAAGTGCTGGAAGGAAAGCTGATGGCGGGCAGCACCGGGTTTGACCTCGTGGTGCCTTCCGCAAGCTTCCTGGAGCGCCAGCTGACGGCAGGCGTCTTCCAGCCGCTGGATAAGAGCAAGTTACCGAACTGGAAAAATCTCGATCCGGAAGTGCTGAAGCTGGTGGCTAAGCACGACCCGGACAACAAATACGCGATGCCTTACCTGTGGGCGACCACCGGTATCGGCTACAACGTGGATAAAGTCAAAGCCGCGCTGGGCCCGGACGTGAAGCTGGACAGCTGGGACGTGGTGCTGAAGCCGGAAAACCTTGAGAAGCTGAAAAGCTGCGGCGTCTCCTTCCTCGATGCGCCGGAAGAGATTTTCGCGACCGTGCTGAACTATCTGGGCAAAGATCCGAACAGCAATAAGGCCGATGATTACACCGGCCCGGCGACCGATCTGCTGCTGAAGCTGCGTCCAAACATTCGTTACTTCCACTCGTCCCAGTACATTAACGACCTGGCGAACGGCGACATCTGCGTCGCGATCGGCTGGGCAGGGGACGTATGGCAGGCGGCGAACCGCGCGAAAGAGGCGAAAAACGGCGTGAACGTCTCCTACTTCATTCCGAAAGAGGGGGCGCTGGCCTTCTTCGACGTCTTTGCGATGCCGGCTGACGCCAAAAACAAAGACGAAGCGTATCAGTTCCTCAACTACCTGATGCGTCCTGAGGTTATCGCCCACATCAGCGACCACGTTTACTACGCGAACGGTAACAAGGCCTCCGTGCCGCTGGTGAGCGAAGAAATCCGTAATAACCCGGCTATCTATCCGCCAGCGGATGTGTTCGCCAAGCTCTTCACCCTGAAAGTCCAGGATCCAAAAATTGACCGCGTGCGTACCCGCGCGTGGACCAAGGTGAAAAGCGGTAAATAACCCTTTGTCACAGGCCGGGCAAGCGAAGCGCCCCCGGCAACAGGCGCACCGTTCTGGTGCGCCTGCACCATGATTTGATCTCTACCGGAGAACACCCCGTGAATGACGCGATCCCCCGCCCGCAGGCGAAAGTCCGTAAAGCGCTGACCCCGCTGCTTGAAATTCGTAACCTCACCAAATCTTTTGATGGCCAGCATGCCGTGGACGACGTCAGCCTGACGATCTATAAAGGCGAAATTTTTGCCCTTCTGGGGGCCTCTGGCTGTGGTAAATCGACCCTGCTGCGTATGCTGGCCGGTTTTGAACAGCCCACCGCCGGGCAGATCGTGCTCGACGGCGTGGACCTCTCCAGCGTGCCGCCGTATCAGCGCCCGATCAACATGATGTTCCAGTCCTACGCGCTGTTCCCGCATATGACGGTGGAGCAGAACATCGCCTTTGGCCTGAAGCAGGATAAGCTGCCGAAGGCTGAAATTACCGCGCGCGTGGCCGAGATGCTGAGCCTGGTGCACATGCAGGAGTTCGCCAAGCGTAAGCCGCACCAGCTCTCCGGCGGCCAGCGCCAGCGCGTGGCCCTGGCCCGCAGCCTGGCAAAACGCCCGAAACTGCTGCTGCTTGATGAACCGATGGGCGCGCTGGATAAAAAGCTGCGCGACCGTATGCAGCTTGAAGTGGTCGATATCCTCGAGCGCGTGGGCGTGACCTGCGTGATGGTCACCCACGACCAGGAAGAGGCCATGACCATGGCCGGACGTATCGCCATCATGAACCGCGGGAAGTTCGTGCAGATTGGCGAGCCGGAAGAGATTTATGAGCACCCAACCACCCGCTACAGCGCGGAGTTCATCGGCTCGGTTAACGTCTTCGAGGGGCTGCTGAAAGATCGTCAGGAAGACGGTCTGGTCATCGAATCGCCGGGGCTGCAGCATCCGCTTAAGGTCGATCCGGATAACTCGGTGGTGGATAACGTGCCGGTTTACGTCGCGCTGCGTCCGGAGAAGATTATGCTCTGTGAAGACCCGCCTGCCGATGGCTATAACTTTGCCGTGGGCGAAGTGGTGCACATTGCCTATCTGGGCGATCTCTCCATCTATCACGTGCGCCTGAAAAGCGGGCAGATGCTCAGCGCGCAGTTACAGAACGAACATCGCTACCGCAAGGGGCAGCCGACCTGGGGCGACGAAGTGCGCCTGTGTTGGGATGCAGACAGTTGCGTTGTGCTGACGGTATAAGGAGCGGCCAATGAGTACACTTGAACCTCCAGCCCGCGTCGAAAAGCCGGGCGGCTTTGCCCACTGGCTGACGCGCATGCAGATGAAGCACGGCCGCAAGCTGGTGATCGCCATGCCATACGTGTGGCTGATCCTGCTGTTCCTGCTGCCGTTCCTGATTGTTTTCAAGATAAGCCTGGCGGAAATGGCGCGGGCGATCCCGCCTTACACCAACCTGCTGGACTGGGCCGACGGGCAGCTGACGCTGACCTTAAACCTGGGTAACTTCCTGCAGCTCACCGACGATCCGCTCTATTTCGAAGCCTATCTGCAATCGCTACAGGTGGCGGCGATCTCGACGCTCTGCTGTCTGGTGATGGGCTATCCGCTGGCGTGGGCGGTGGCGCACAGCAAGCCGTCGACGCGAAACATCCTGCTGCTGCTGGTGATCCTGCCGTCGTGGACCTCGTTCCTGATCCGCGTTTACGCGTGGATGGGGATCCTGAAAAACAACGGCGTGCTGAACAACTTTCTGATGTGGCTCGGGGTTATCGATCAGCCGCTGACGATCCTGCACACCAACCTCGCGGTCTATATCGGCATTGTGTACGCCTATCTGCCGTTTATGGTGCTGCCGATCTACACGGCGCTGACGCGTATTGACTACTCGCTGGTGGAAGCGTCGCTCGATCTCGGCGCCCGTCCGTTAAAAACGTTCTTCAGCGTCATTGTCCCGCTGACCAAAGGCGGCATTATCGCCGGGTCGATGCTGGTCTTTATCCCGGCGGTGGGGGAGTTTGTGATCCCGGAACTGCTCGGCGGGCCAGACAGCATCATGATTGGCCGCGTGCTGTGGCAGGAGTTCTTCAATAACCGCGACTGGCCGGTGGCGTCGGCGGTGGCGATTGTCATGCTGCTGCTGCTGATCGTGCCGATCATGTGGTTCCACAAGCATCAGCAGAAACAGATGGGAGATCGCGGATGAACAACTTACCGGTAGTGCGCTCCCCGTGGCGAATTGCGATCCTGGTCATCGGCTTTACCTTCCTGTATGCGCCGATGCTGATGCTGGTGATCTACTCGTTTAACAGCTCTAAGCTGGTGACGGTCTGGGCAGGCTGGTCGACGCGCTGGTACAGCGAGCTGTTCCACGATGATGCGATGATGAGCGCGGTGGGGCTGAGCCTGACCATTGCGGCGCTGGCGGCGACCATGGCGTCCGTGCTGGGCACGATCGCCGCGCTGGTGATGGTGCGCTTCGGGCGTTTTCGCGGTTCGAACGGCTTCGCCTTTATGATCACCGCCCCGCTGGTTATGCCGGATGTGATCACCGGTCTCGCGCTGCTGCTGCTGTTCGTGGCCCTGGCGCACGCCATCGGCTGGCCGGCGGATCGCGGGATGCTCACCATCTGGCTGGCGCACGTTACCTTCTGTACCGCCTATGTCGCGGTGGTGATCGCCTCGCGCCTGCGCGAGCTGGATCGCTCCATTGAAGAGGCGGCGATGGATCTCGGCGCGACGCCGCTGAAGGTCTTTTTCATCATCACGCTGCCGATGATTATGCCGGCGGTGATCTCTGGCTGGCTGCTGGCGTTTACCCTGTCGCTCGACGATCTGGTGATCGCCAGCTTTGTTTCCGGCCCGGGGGCGACGACGCTGCCGATGCTGGTCTTCTCCAGCGTGCGCATGGGGGTCAACCCGGAGATCAACGCCCTGGCCTCTATCATCCTCGGCGTGGTCGGAATTGTCGGATTTATCGCCTGGTATTTGATGGCGCGCGCGGAAAAACAGCGCGTGCGCGATATCCAGCGTGCAAGACGCGGCTGAAGGATTTAAAATTTCCAGTGATGTGCCGCGCATGACGCGGCACTGTTTTTCAGGGAAGTAAAACATTGGGATTATTAAAAAAATCACGTATTACGCACGCGCGTCCTAACGTACCTGCACTGGTTCAGGTGGCGGCGCTCGCCATTATTATGATCCGCTGCCTGGACGTGCTGATGATTCTGAATACCCTGGGCGTGCGCGGCATCGGTGAATTCATTCACCGCAGCGTGCAGACGTGGAATCTGACGCTGGTCTTTTTGAGCAGCCTGGTGCTGGTGTTTATCGAGATTTACTGCGCGTTTTCGCTGGTCAAAGGGCGCAACTGGGCGCGCTGGATCTATCTGCTGACGCAGATTACCGCGGCGAGCTATCTGTGGGCCGCCTCGCTGGGCTACGGCTACCCGGAGCTGTTCAGCATTGCCGGTGAATCCAAACGTGAGATCCTGCGCGCGCTGTTTATGCAAAAGCTGCCGGATATGCTGGTGCTCTGTCTCCTCTTCGTTCCGGCCTCCAGTCGGCGGTTCTTCCGCCTGCAATAATGTGTATAATCGCAGCCCTCGTGATTCTTAAGGTTTTGATATGCAGTGCGCACTCTATGACGCCGGACGCTGCCGCTCCTGTCAGTGGTTAGAACAGCCGGTCTCTCAACAACTCACCGCCAAAATGGCCGACCTGCAACAGCTGCTGGCAGCACACGCGGTGGGCGAGTGGTGCGCACCCGTCAGCGGCCCGGAACAGGGTTTTCGCAACAAAGCCAAAATGGTGGTCAGCGGCAGCGTAGAAAAACCGCTGCTGGGGATGCTGCACCGCGACGGCACGCCGGAAGACTTAACCGACTGCCCGCTGTATCCTGACTCCTTTGCACCGGTCTTTGCCGCACTCAAGCCGTTTATTGCCCGGGCAGGGTTAACGCCCTATAACGTGGCCCGCAAGCGCGGCGAGCTGAAGTACCTTCTGCTGACCGAAAGCCAGATCGACGGCGGCATGATGCTGCGCTTCGTGCTGCGCTCTGAAACCAAGCTTGAGCAGCTGCGCGCGGCCCTGCCTTGGCTGCAGGCGCAGCTTCCGCAGCTGAAGGTCATTACGGCGAACATTCAGCCGGTGCATATGGCGATTATGGAAGGGGAGAAAGAGATTTTCTTCACCGACCAGCACGCGCTGGCGGAGCGCTTCAACGGCGTGCCGCTGTGGATCCGCCCGCAAAGCTTCTTCCAGACCAACCCGACCGTGGCAAGCAGCCTGTACGCCACCGCCCGCGACTGGGTGCGTGCGTTGAACGTTCACCATATGTGGGATCTGTTCTGCGGCGTGGGCGGGTTTGGCCTGCACTGCGCCACGCCGGAGATGCAGCTCACCGGGATTGAGATCTCTGCCGAAGCGATTGCCTGCGCGAAGCAGTCTGCCTCTGAGCTGGGGTTAACGAATCTGCACTTCCAGGCGCTCGACTCCACGCAGTTCGCCACCGGCCAGGGCAACGTGCCGGAACTGGTGCTGGTTAACCCGCCGCGCCGCGGCATCGGGAATGCGCTCTGCGACTACCTGAGCCAGATGGCGCCGGAATACATCATCTATTCCAGCTGCAACGCGCAGACCATGGCGAAAGACATCGCTCAACTGCCGGGCTATCGCGTTGAACGCGTTCAGCTTTTCGATATGTTCCCGCACACTGCGCATTATGAAGTGTTGACGTTGTTAACCCGTAGGCCGGGCAAGGCGTAGCCGCCACCCGGCATGCGGCATGACCCCCGCACAATGTTCAACAAAATGTGAACTCTTCATCCCGGCGAAATCAGGTAAGCTTACGTCATAAGACATGAATATAGGCTTACCCATGAAGCAGATCCTGCTGGTAGAAGACGACCACGATATCGCGGCGCTTCTGCGACTCAATTTAGAAGACGAAGGCTACGCCATCACCCACGAGCCCGACGGGGGCAACGCCTTACAGCGTCTTGACGCCCAGACGTGGGATGCGGTGATCCTCGACCTGATGCTGCCCAACGTTGACGGTCTGGAGATTTGCCGCCGCATCCGTCAGATGACGCGCTACCTGCCGGTGATCATCATCAGCGCCCGCAGCAGCGAAACCGACCGCATTACCGGGCTGGAAACCGGCGCCGATGACTATCTGGCAAAACCGTTCTCCGTGCAGGAGCTGATTGCGCGGATCAAAGCGCTGTTTCGTCGCCAGCAGGCGATGGGGCAGGCGCAAACCGACGGACACATTCAGGCGCACGGGCTGACCATCGATCCGCTGGCGCGCAGCGTGCTGCTTCACGGCCAGGTGGTGGATCTCACCCCGCGCGAGTTCGAGCTGCTCTACTTCTTTGCCCGTCATCCCGGCGAGGTGTTCTCCCGTCTGGCGCTGCTGGAGCAGGTCTGGGGCTACCAGCATGAAGGCTACGAGCACACCGTCAACACCCATATCAACCGCCTGCGCATCAAGATAGAGAAGGACGCCGCCGAGCCGGAGATCATTCGCACCGTCTGGGGCAAGGGCTACAAATTTGCGGAGCCGCAGCATGATGCGTCGCTTTAGCCTGAGCCAGCGTCTGACGCTGCTCTTCATCCTGCTGATGATGCTCTGCGCCGCCGTCGCCTGCGCGGTACAGCTCTACAGCAGCATGCAGTACGGTAATGCGATGGTGCAGCGGTTATCGGGCGGGCTGGCGCAGCAGATCGTTCAGCGCGAACCGATTCTGGACGCGCAGGGCAGGGTCGACCGCAGCGCGCTGAAACCGCTGTTTGGCCGGCTGATGACCTTTAATCCGAGCGTTGAGCTCTACGTTGTCTCCCCGGACGGCGATATCCTCGCCGACGCTGCCCCGCCGGGCCATATTCAGCGGCAAAAAATCGATCTGGCACCGGTGCAGAGCTTCCTGAGCGGCACCGCCATGCCGGTACTGGGCGACGATCCACGCAGTCAAAATCAAAAAGTCTTTAGCGCCACGCCGCTGCGGCAGGACGGCGAGCTAAAAGGCTATCTGTACATTATTTTGCAGGGCGAGGAGTCAAACGCCCTGGCGGAAATGGCCTGGCACAAGGCGCTGTGGAGTACCGTCCTGTGGTCGCTGCTGTGGGTCGCGCTGTTTGGGCTGCTGGCAGGGCTGCTGGTCTGGTACTGGGTCACGCGCCCGGTCAAACAGCTGACGGTGGAGGTCGCCGGGCTGGAGCAGGACAGCATAAGCGCCATCAGGCTGCTGGCGGGACAGACGCCGGACGCGGCGGCAAAAGATGAAGTGGCGATCCTGCGCAACAGCTTTATCGAGCTGGCGCGCAAAATCACCCAACAGTGGGATCGGCTGGCCGACAGCGATCGTCAGCGTCGTGAGTTTATCGCCAATATTTCGCACGATCTCCGCACGCCGCTCACCTCGCTGCTGGGCTATCTCGAAACCCTGTCGCTCAAATCCGCCACCCTGACGCCGCAGGAGCACCAGCAGTATCTCGCCACCGCGCTGCGTCAGGGGCAAAAAGTCCGGCATCTTTCGCAGCAGCTGTTTGAGCTGGCGCGCCTTGAACACGGCGGTATTAAACCCCAGCGCGAGCGGTTCGCAATGGCGGAGCTGATTTCCGACGTGGCGCAGAAGTTTGAGCTTACGGCCCGCACGCGCGAGGTCAATCTGCATATTGACGTGCCGGGGCCGCTGCCGCTGATAAACGCCGATGTGTCGATGATCGAACGCGTGGTGACCAACCTGCTGGATAACGCGATGCGCCATACGCCAGGCGGCGGGGAAATTCGTCTGGCGGTGTGGCAGGAGAATGAACAGCTGCAGGTCGAAGTGTCCGACAGTGGAACGGGCGTGGATGCCTCGCTGCGCGACGATCTGTTCCAGCGGCCGTCGGCGCTCAACACCCAGGCGTCAAGAGAGAATCGCGGCGGGTTAGGGCTGCTGATTGTGAAACGGATGCTGGAGCTGCACGGCGGCGGGATCAGGCTGATGGAGTCGGCGAGAGGGGCACGGTTCAGGTTCTTTGTGCCGCTGTGAGAGAGTGCCGGGTGGCGCTGCGCTTACCCGGCCTACAACTCCCCCCGTAGGCCGGGTAAGGCGAAGCCGCCACCCGGCAAAAGACATTACTGCGGGAACCACTGCTCGCTAATTTTCTGGTAAGTACCGTCCGCTTTAATCGCTTTCAGCGCGCCGTTCAGTTTTTCCAGCAGGGCTTTGTTATCCGGACGTACCGCGATGCCGAGGCCCGTGCCGAAGTACTGCGGATCGGTCACTTTTTCCGTTGCGGTGCCCAGCTGCGGGTTGGTTTTCAGCCACTCGTTCACCACGGCGGTATCGCCGAAGACGCCGTCGATACGGCCATTTTTCAGGTCGATAATCGCGTTCTGGTAGCTGTCATAGGCCACGGTTTTCACTTCCGGATGTTTGTCCTGCAGGTACTTCTGGTGGGTGGTGCCGTTTTCCATCCCGATGCGTTTGCCTTTCAGCTCGTCGAAGGATTTGTATGCCCCTTTCTTCGCAATCACCACCGCCGAGTTGGCGTAGTACGGGTCGGTGAACGCGACCTGCTTGCTGCGCTCAGGCGTGATGTCCATCCCGGAGATCACCGCGTCGTATTTTTTGAACTTCAGCGACGGGATCAGGCTGTCAAAAGCATGGTTGGTAAAGGTGCAGTCGGCCTGCATCTGTTTGCACAGCGCTTTCGCCAGATCGATATCAAAACCGACGATCTGGTTGCTGGCATCCAGCGACTCAAACGGCGGATAGGTGGCGGACACGCCGAAATTGATTTTATCCGCAGCGGACGCGCCAGCGGCGAAGGTGGCAAGTAATGCGGCCAGAACTAACTTTTTCATTGTAATGCTCCCGTCTGTCTTATTGATGCGCCGTGTCTGCGGCCTGGATGTACAATGCCAGTTAATGAATTTGTATGCAATAAAAATGATTAAGTATTGTGTTGAGCGCGAAAAAAAAGCGGATAACCCATCAGGTTACCCGCTCCATGAATACCGTTTTATGCACTTGCGCGGTTAATTCCTGCGCTCAAACGCCAGCGCTTTACGCTCAATAAGGCGCATCATCAGCGTCAGCAGACCGTTCACCACCAGATAGACCACGCCCGCCGCACCGAACACCATCACGTCATAGGTGCGCCCGTACAGCAGCTGCCCGTGGCCCATCACTTCCATCAGGGTGATGGTATAGGCCAGAGAGGTACTCTTGAACACCAGCACCACTTCGTTGGAGTAGGAGGAGAGCGCGCGCTTAAAGGCGTACGGCAGCAGGATCGCCAGCGTGTCCTTCTTGCTCATGCCCAGCGCCCCGCAGGACTGCCACTGGCCTTCCGGAATGGCGCGGATCGCACCAAAGAACAGCTGGGTGGTATAGGCCGCGCTGTTCAGCGAAAGGGCAATCAGGGCACACAGCCATGGCTCAGAGAGCAGATGCCAGATAACCGGATATTCCTGCAGCGACGGGAACTGGCCCGGGCCGTAGTAAATCAGGAAGATCTGCACCAGCAGCGGCGTACCGGTAAACAGGGTGATGTACCCGCGCACAATCCACACCAGCACCGGCGTTTTCAGCGTCAGGATGATGGTGAAAATAAGGGCCAGGATCAGCGACACGATAATGGACGCCACGGTCAGCGTCAGGCTGGTGTGCAGCCCTTTCATCAGCTCGGGAAAGTATTCAAGCATCAGCCTGGTCTCCGTTCAAAGCGCGTCGCTCGCAGGTCAATACGCTTGAGGATGTACTGACTGAGCAACGTGATCACCAGGTAGATTGCTGCCGCCACAATGTACCAGGTAAACGGCTCCTGGGTACGGGTGGCGATGCTTTTGGTTTGCAGCATCAAATCGTTAACGCTGATCAGGCTCACCAGCGCGGTATCTTTCAGCAGCACCAGCCACTGGTTGCCGAGGCCCGGCAGGGCATGACGCCACATCTGCGGCATCACCAGACGGAAGAAGATGGCGGATTTCGACAGGCCTAACGCCTGACCTGACTCCCACTGTCCCTGCGGCACGGCCTTCAGCGCACCGCGCAGGGTTTGCGACGCGTACGCGGAGTAGAGCAGGGAGAGCGCAATGACGCCGCACAGGAATGGGCTGACGTCGAAGTTGTCAATCTGCATCTGCACCGGGATCTGCGCAAAGCCGAGATTAATCGTGAAGCCGTCCGAGAGCGTTAGCAGCAGCTGCGAGGAACCGAAATAGATAAACAGGACCACCAGAATTTCCGGTAGCCCACGCAGCACGGTGACCAGCGCGGAGCCTGTCCAGGCGACGGGGAACCATTTCGCGGATTCCCACACCGCAAAGAACATCGCCAGCACCAGGCCGATAATCAGTGCGCAAACGGCAAGGCCGACGGTCATCCCGGCGGCGCTTGCTAAAGGAAAAATTTCATTCATCAGGAATTACTTCTGGAACCATTTTTTGTAGATGGTTTCGTAGGTGCCGTCTTTCTTCACTTTTTCCAGCGCAGCGTTGAATTTCTGCTGCAGCTCAGTGTTGCCCTGACGAACGGCAATCCCCAGACCGGTACCGAAGTAATCCTTATCGGTCACTTTGTCGCCCACTGGCGCCAGCTTGTCGTTGGCTTTCAGCCACTCGGTCACGACAGCGGTATCACCAAATACGCCGTCGATACGGCCATTCTGCAGATCCAGCTTCGCGTTCTGGTAGCTGTCATACGGCACGGTGGTGATTTCCGGATGCTTATCCATGATGAATTTCTGGTGCGTGGTACCGTTCTGCACGCCCACTTTTTTGCCTTTCAGCTGATCGACAGAGGTGAATTTGCCTTTCTGACCAATGAACAGGGCAGAGTTGTCATAGTAAGGGGTGGTGAACAGCACCTGCTTTTCACGCTCCGGGGTGATGTCCATACCGGCCATCACGGCGTCAATACGGCGGAACTTCAGGCTTGGGATCAGGCTGTCGAACGCCTGGTTGCTGAAGGTGCAGGTCGCATCGATCTCTTTACACAGGGCGTTAGCCAGGTCCACGTCAAAGCCAACAATTTTGTTGTTCGCATCGATGGATTCAAACGGAGGGTAAGAGGCTTCCGTGGCGAAACGAATGGTCTGAGCTGCGGTAGCGGAAAGGGTAACGCCAGCAAGCAGCACGGCAAGTAATACTTTTTTCATTATATTTCCCCTGACACAATCAATGAGATAAATAGTTTTTGAAGGCATCGGTTTGCGGGTTAGCGAAGCAGCTCGCATCACCTTGCTCAACGATATACCCGTTTTCCATGTACACCACACGGCTGGCGGTTTTACGCGCCACCTCCACTTCGTGGGTAACGATAACCTGCGTGATGTTGGTTTCCGCCAGCTCGCGAATAATGCTGACGATCTGAGCGGTGATTTCCGGATCCAGCGCGGCGGTGGGTTCATCAAACAGCAGTACCGCAGGTTCCATCATCAGCGCACGGGCAATGGCCACGCGCTGCTGCTGACCACCGGACAGGTGCAGCGGGTAGCGGTCGCTGTAGGGCTTGAGGCGCAGACGCTCCAGCAGCTTTTCGGCACGCGCGATGGCCTGATCCTTGCTTAACCCCAGCACGCGGCACGGGGCTTCAATCAGGTTCTGCAGCACGGTCAGGTGCGGCCAGAGATTGTATTGCTGGAAGACCATGCCGACGTTTTGACGCAGTTCGCGAATCGCCTTATCAGACGGCGTCTTTGCGAAATCAAAATGGTTACCGGCAATTGCCAGCGTACCTGAACGAGGCATTTCAAGCAGATTAAGGACGCGCAGAAGGGAACTTTTGCCTGCACCGCTTGGGCCAAGCAAAACCAGCGTTTCGCCTTCCGGGCAGTTCAGCGTGATGTCAAACAGCGCCTGGTGTGCGCCGTAGAAGCAGTTAATGCCGTTTAGTTTAATACTCATCGGGGCAGTCTTTACTCATCCAGGCAATCTATAGCAATTGAGGCCGCAGATAGTACCGTTGACAGAATAGTTATGCAATATTTCTGCGTTAAAAGTTAAATATAACCCGTATTTCCTCTTAAACATAGCACAAAATAGCGAAGGGCAAAGGCGGCGAGTATAAATGTCGGCATTCCGCGAGAAATGCCGGACATTTTACGGGGGTAACATTTTTATCACTGATGAATCAGCGGTTCTCAATCGACTGGCGCAGCGTGCCGGCCGGGGCATGCACGCTGCCGCCCACGTAGCGTACGTCGTCCACCGCCCAGCATTGGCCTTCACGGATCATCAGCACTTCGTCCTGCCAGGTTTGGCTGCCCTGCGTCAGCTTCACGCGCAGCGGAATATTGCGGGCATCCGTGTTCGGGATGGTGGACGCGCTGGCCACTTCTGCGCTGTCCGGCAGCGTGGTGCGGCTGGAGAACGGGTCGGATTTCAGCAGCGCGTTGTGCTGCGGATCGCGGGTGGCATCGTTAAGCAGTTTTGCCAGACCATCGCTCAGATACGGGCGCAGGCCGGTGAGGTCGTTGCTGCGGTGCTGAATGCGGTAATCATAGAACTGCTGCGCCACGGTGTCCGGGCCGCCCTCAATGCAGGGGCCGCTGCGGGTACCGATATCCTTAAAGGCTGGCGTGACCGTGGTGGTACAGGCGCTGAGCACCAGCGCGCAGGGCACTAAAAGTGTTAAAGCTGAATAGCGCATGTTGATTTCCTTATTTATTAACTATCCTTTCAATCATAGCGTAACGAACCGATAATGCTGTGCCTAAGGCATTGAACGCTAAAGAAGGAGAGAAACCATGCAGTTTTCAACAACGCCAACCCTGGAAGGACAGACAATAACCGAGTACTGCGGCGTGGTCACCGGCGAAGCGATTCTCGGCGCCAATATCTTCCGTGACTTTTTTGCCGGTATCCGCGATATCGTGGGTGGCCGCTCTGGCGCATACGAAAAAGAGCTGCGCAAAGCACGCGAAATCGCCTTTAAAGAGCTCGGCGAGCAGGCGGAAGCCCTCGGCGCGGATGCGGTCGTGGGAATCGATATTGACTACGAAACGGTCGGGAAAGACGGCAGCATGCTGATGGTGAGCGTAAGCGGTACGGCGGTGAAAACCCTGCGATGAGGCGTGCGTTTGCCACGCTCCTGCTGGCGCTGCTGCTGGCAGGATGCGTTACGGAAAAGGGGATTATCGATAAAGGTGCCTACGAGCTGGATACACGTCATCAGGCGCAGGCGGCTTACCCGCGCATCAAGGTGCTGGTGATCCACTACACCGCGGATGATTTTGACAGCTCGCTGGCCACGCTGACGGATAAAAACGTTAGCTCTCACTATTTGATCCCCGCCAGCCCCCCGGCGCCGGACGGCAAGCCGCGCATCTGGCAGCTGGTTCCCGAGAGCGAGCTGGCCTGGCATGCGGGCATTAGCTTCTGGCGCGGCACCAACCGGATTAATGATACGTCCGTGGGGATTGAGCTCGAGAACCGCGGCTGGCAAACGCGTGACGGCGTGAAAACCTTTACCCCGTTTGCGCCTGCGCAGATTGCAGCGCTGATCCCGCTTGCCAGGGACATTATTGCCCGCTATGACATTCAGCCGCAGAACGTGGTTGCCCATGCCGACATTGCCCCGCAGCGTAAAGACGATCCCGGCCCGCTGTTTCCGTGGCAGCAGCTGGCGCAGCAGGGGATAGGAGCCTGGCCCGATCCCGCGCGCGTGGCGTTCTATCTTAACGGGCGGCCGCGCTATCAGGAGGTCGAGCGCGGTGCGCTGCTTGATGTGCTGAAACGCTATGGCTACGAGGTGCCGGACAACGCCACGGAACAGCAGCAGAAGAGGGTGATCAGCGCGTTTCAGATGCACTTCCGCCCCGCGCTGTGGAACGGCGTGGCTGACGTAGAAACCCTGGCCATCGCCGAGGCGCTTTTAGAGAAGTACGGGCAAGGGTAGTCCTCAGGGCTGCCCCTGACCAGGCCGTATTACCTTAGTTTTCTTGAGATTAATCTTAAGTACATTCTCAATTCATTTTTAGTTAATTGACTTAAAAGAACCCTCATTTAAGATAGATGTATAGCTTGCTAAGTATTTATAAAAAATAACACCTGCATAGTGATTTTTATTATCACTTCTCCTTGAAGTTTTTTATCAGGATTATACGAATAGTTTCGGTGGTTCCACCGTGGCCATTTTTTATCTAAAATTTACATCTTAATTCGGGTATAACAATGTTAAGCATTTACGGCAGAAAATTACGTCCTCATCATGAAATAGAAAAAATCATTTCCGCAACGGAAGGATTTGAAGAAAAATCGTTAAAGAAATGGCAAAAAATTTCCACCGTCGATAATGAATTTATTCATATTATCGTCAGCGGTGAAGTGGAATTCCGCCGCGAATCCGACGAGCTCTGCTTGTTCACCCTGCAGGGGCAGTGCATTTTTGGACTCTCTTCCATTTTTTATCATTCGTCCCATATGTATGGCCTGGTCCGCTCGAATACCGTGGTGCGCTCGATTCCGAAAAGCGTTTTCTCTCAACTGATGACCGAGAAAGGCTTGTGGCCTGAACTCACCAAGGTGCTGGCCTGGTATATCTGTCTCCTGAGCAAGCGCGATGACGTGCTGGTTGCCCGCAGCGCCTATTCTGTCGTGCGCGAATTTTTGCTGGAAATTAATGAACTGATTGTACATCATCAACGCGATATTAATGTTTATGATTATATTCAGGAATACACCAGCCTGGCACGCAGTACGATTATAAAAATCCTCTCCGATCTGAAAAAAGGTCAATACATTGTGGTGGAAAAGGGTCGACTCCTTAATATCACCAACCTGCCTGAAAAATATTAACTATTCCAGCCGGTCTCCCTTTTTACTTAATGGAGACCGGGAACTTTCTTTATGTAATGCGCCCGCCTGAGTATTATCCTGCGTTTCGTCAACCGGCGGTGCGGGTATTTTCCCTTGCGAATAATCCTGCTCTTGTTCTTTTAACGCCTGCTTAAACAGTTCGGTTAATGATGCGTCGTCACCCTCCGTGCGGGGGGAGACGGCATCGTCGTGCGCTTCCGTTCCGGGGAGGGTATCCCGCGAGGTATCGTGCGGCACCGTGCCGTCAGGCATCTGCTGCCAGTCGGCGTCGTCGCTGTTAATCGGCAGATCCTGCATGGCAGGAACGTCGGCCTGCACCGGGACGGGTTTCGGGTGCGGATGCGGGAACGGCTTGCTCACGTACACGTAGTGCATATCGGAAAGCTGCGTCTCGGGCTTCGCCACGTTCACTTTTTTTACCGGCTCCGGCGCAGGGTGGCGCAGTTGCCAGTATACGTGGGCGTACAGCCCCGCCATCAGCATGACGCAGAGGCTTACTATTCCTAAAAAGGCGTTAGAAGCGATTTTTCTCAGGCGGGGAATGCGGTACGAAAACCAGACCGCCTCCCCGGAAACGTAGCTGCGCTGAGCCGCAAGACAGATGGTAGACATTAGGAATGCTTCTCCTGCGTTTTCGCGTCCGGTGCAGCATGGGGGGTCTGAAGCAGCACGCTCGGCGTGGTGTTAGTGTCGCGCATCAACTGCATCAGCGTCTCTTCACCCGGGATACCGTCGACGCGCAGATGCATTTTTTGCTGGAACTCGCGGGTACGTTTCATCATCTCCGTCGTCCAGGTTTGAGCGTGGGTTTCCGGCTCGGCAAGGGCCTGGCTCAGCTGCTGATCCAGCCACCCCATGTCCTTCGCATCGCTGGCGGCGCTGATGGCGTCTTTGCCTTCCGGCGTCAGGCGGTGCAGCTGGGTATAATTGCCGGTGGCATGCTGGTTAAACCAGTGACGGCTTACCTGCCAGGTGCGGTTATTCATCAGCAGGTCGAGTGAGTTATCCCCGACGCGGGCGACCACGGCATAGTTAAGGTGGTTGCCGGTTTTCAGTTCACTCACCCACGGATACCCTTCCTGTGCCAGCGCGTCCGGTGAGGCATTTCCCTGCTTACACATCAGGTTCACCTTCGCGGCGTTCTGGCACAGGGCATCGTCCGCCGAGGCGTCATACCCCCACATCAGATAGAGCTGATGCATCGAATCCGGCTGATTAACCACCTCGTTGTCGATAGCCGGCACCACCGGCGCCTGCTCGATGGGCGTCTGCTGTTTCCAGCTCGCGGGCACCGGCAGTTGAATCGGAAGTCTTGCTCCGATCGAGGAGGTAAAATACCAGCCGCAGGCAGCGAACAGCACGGAGGCGAACAGGCCCACGGTAGCCAGGCGCATACCGTGTTTTTTCGCAGGCAGGATCTCACCGGCCGCCAGGCGCAGATGACGCGGGCTAACCTGTTCTGCACGTTCGGTCCAGGCGGCGAGCATCGACAGGTGCGCCAGCTCGTTCAGCTTGCTGATATTCCCTTTGGTCAGCGCATGCATTTTACGCACGCGCGCCGGGGTCAACGGCGAGTGCTCACACCCGTGCGCTTCACACTGCGCCTGAACGTAGCTGAGAAACTCCCGGCAGGTAAGGGGGCGCAGGGTGTGGCAGGTATGCGCATATTCACGCAGTTCAGACTGCTGCATCAGAACGGCTTCCCGATCCGCTGCACCCATCAATACGACGGACAGACGAAACTCCAGCTCCTGCGCGCGCGTCAGCAGCAGAGCCAGCACCTCCCGACAGGTCTCTTTCATGGCATCGGTATGGCTAATCACCAGCACTTTCGTCCTGCTTTTCCCCCCCTGCCACTGGTGCAGGATGGCATCCACCGCCTGAAGCCGGTTTTTGCTCTCTTTCGTTCCCGGGTTGAGTTTATACAGCAGGCTACTGGCACTCAGTTTTGGAAACGCGTTGATGGCAATAACGTCAGGGGTTGCGGATTTCAGGGCGTCGCTGAACTGGCCCAGCAGCGGGGCATCGTCTGCAAAGAGCCCAATAATCCCCGCCTGTTGGGTTTTCTCTTTCAGCAGGTTGAAAATATCCTGGTGATACGGCACGAAGAAATCGCCCGAGGCGCGGGTAATTTTTCGAAAAGGCGGGTGATTAAATTTAAAATGACTCTGATACATAACGACTTACCGTCTCTGGGCATGAATAGCAATGGTCCAGAAAAGTACGGCAAGGGTGCGTCATGGTCAATTTACGGGCAGGGTAAAAATAACCTGTCGGCTTCCTCTAACACTGGTTTTTTTGACGGTCAATCTTTTTCTTTATCAAAGTTAACGGCGAAGCAGGTGGTCGATTGTCAGGCCGCTAATTACTATTTATGTCACATATTGGCGCAGCATGACGCTGCTTATTTCCGCTTTGCTAAAGGCCAGATGAATAATGAGGCTCTCACTTTTTTCACGGTGGATAACGCCCTGTATTATGTTTGTATTGCTGATTTTTTGCGGTCAGCAAGGCTACGTCATTTTTAAAGATTATAAAAAAGTGACGAATAAACTCGCGAACGCAGCGGCGAAACCGCAAAAAAAACGTCAGGAAGAAAAGACATTTTCACTTTTCACCGCCGCCGTGCGTCAGGACAACCTGCCAGCAGCCGGAAAAGCCCCGCTCGCTGCCGAAATTGAGGGGATCGTCCGCAGCGACGATGCCTGGTTGTCCTTCGCCGTGATCAAAACGCCGGGTGGTCAAAAGAGCTATCGCGAAGGCGAAGCGCTGACCGGTTTTAACGATGCCTTTATTCAGGAAATAAACAAAGACAATGTGGTGGTTAATTACGAAGGTGCTACGCAGGTACTGGCGTTAAATAAACCTGACTATTTTAAGGGCGGCGTTGACAGCGGCCCGATAACCCAATCGACGAAAGATGCTGGTGCTGAAAGCGTGCATCTGGATGATTATCTGGTGTTAAAGCCACTTATCGAAAAGGGCCAACTGGAAGGGTACAACATTAATCCAAGGAATGCCTCTGACTTCTACAGTCATGCCGGTCTGGAAAAAGGTGATGTGGCGGTAAAAGTCAATTCTGTCGATATGACCGATGCAAAAAAGGCAAAAGATATTATTGCCAACTGGTCGAAAATGAAAGAAGCGGAGGTCGTCGTCAGACGTCACGCTCACCTTGAAAATATTCGGGTCAATGTTCTAAACAATTAACAAGTGTACAGACATGAAGAAATTTCCTTGGGCGTGCGTGGCGCTGACCGCATTGTCGTTATATTCCAGTTCGCTGCTCGCAGCTAACTTTAGCGCCAGCTTTAAAAACACCGATATCCGCGAATTTATTGATACGGTAGGCCGCAATCTGAACAAAACCATTCTGGTCGACCCGTCCGTTCAGGGCACGGTGTCGGTCAGAACCTATAACGTGTTGACGGAAGACGAATATTACCAGTTTTTCCTGAGCGTGCTGGACCTGTACGGCCTGTCGGTGATCCCGATGGATAACGGCATGGTCAAAGTGGTGCGCTCAAGCATTGCCCGCACCGCCGGTGCGCCGCTGGCCGACGGTAAAAATCCGGGCAAAGGCGACGAGATCATCACCCGCGTCGTGCGCATGGAAAACGTGCCTGTTCGCGAGCTGGCGCCGCTGCTGCGTCAGCTCAACGATGCCACCGGCATCGGTAACGTGGTCCACTTTGAGCCGTCCAACGTCCTGCTGCTAACCGGTAAAGCTTCGGTGGTGAACCGCCTGGTGGATCTGGTCCAGCGCGTGGACAAAGACGGTATTCAGCGTCGTGAAATCGTGCCGCTGCGCTTTGCGTCCGCCAAAGAGCTCTCGGAGATGTTGAATAACCTCAACAACGAAGAGCAGAAAGGGCAGAACGCGCCGCAGCTGGCGACCAAAGTGGTGGCCGATGACGAAACCAACAGCCTGGTGATCAGCGGTTCGGAAGATGCGCGCGCGCGGACCCGCTCCCTGATCCATCAGCTGGATCGCGAGCAGAACAACGAGGGGAATACCCGCGTCTTCTATCTCAAGTATGCCAGCGCCACCAAGGTGGTGCCGGTACTCACCGGCATCGGCGAGCAGCTGAAGGACAAGGCCGGCGCGCCGAAGTCGAAAACCGCGCCAGCGTCCAGCGATCTGAACATTACCGCCGACGAAGCAACCAACTCGCTGGTGATTACCGCCCAGCCTAACGTGATGAACTCCCTTGAGAAGGTGATCGACAAGCTCGACATCCGTCGTCCGCAGGTGCTGGTGGAAGCCATCATCGCGGAAGTGCAGGACGGGAACGGCCTGGATCTCGGCGTGCAGTGGACCAGCAAGCACGGCGGCGTGCAGTTCGGCTCCACCGGCCTGCCAATCAGCCAGATTAAAAATGGCACTATGAAAGGGGCGAGCTTCACTGGCCTGGCGACCGGCTTCTTTAACGGTGATTTTGGTGCGCTGGTGACTGCGCTTTCCACCGACGGCAAAAATGACATCCTCTCCACGCCAAGCGTGGTCACGCTGGATAACAAAGAAGCGTCGTTCAACGTGGGCCAGGATGTGCCGGTACTTTCCGGTTCGCAAACCACCAGCGGCGACAACGTCTTTAACTCCGTTGAGCGTAAGACGGTCGGTACCAAGCTGAAAATTGTGCCGCAGATTAACGATGGCGACATGATCCATCTGAAGATTGAGCAGGAAGTCTCCAGCGTCGACAACAGCGCGACGGAAGACTCCAGCCTCGGCCCAACCTTCAATACGCGCACGATCAATAACGAAGTGATGGTCCACAGTGGCCAGACGGTGGTGCTTGGCGGTCTGATGGAAAATGTGACCAAACAGTCCGTGTCCAAAGTGCCGCTGCTCGGCGATATCCCGCTGGTCGGTCAGCTGTTCCGCTACACCTCCCAGGATACCTCCAAGCGCAACCTGATGGTGTTCATTCATACCACCGTTCTGCGTGACGACGACAACTACAGCGCGGCCTCGAAAGAGAAATATGACCAGATCCGGGTGCGCCAGATGCAGCGCGTGGAAGAGAAAAAGCTCGGTATTGTTGAGCCGAGCGACAATGCCGTCCTGCCCGCGTTTCCTTCAGCAAGCCCTCACGCCGCACCGGTGAAAACCCGCGCGACACGCAATCCGTTTAAAGAGTAAGGCGGAGGGGCAACGTGGACGAACTGAGTAAAACACTGTGTAGCAGCAGCTACGCAAAAGATAACGGCGTTCTGCTTTACAACAATGACGTCTATATCCGTGAGGACACCCCGGCGTTAGCACTGCTGGAAGTGCGCCGGGTGTTGGGCCGCGCGTTCGTCCCGGTTACTGTGACGCCGGAAGCGTTTGACGAGATGCTGGCCAAAATCTGGCAGCAGAGCAGCGGCGTTTCACAGCAGCTGGTGGACGACATGGATGCGGATATCGACCTGATGGCGTTAACCGAGGAGATCCCGGATAACGAAGATCTGCTTGATAACGACGAAAACTCGCCGGTGATCCGCCTGATCAACGCCATTCTCGGCGAGGCGGTTAAGGACGGCGCGTCGGATATCCATATCGAAACCTTTGAGCGCACGCTGAGCATTCGCTTCCGCGTTGACGGCGTGCTGCGCCCGGTGCTGCAACCGGCGCGTAAGCTCGCCCCGCTGCTGGTGTCGCGTATCAAGGTGATGTCGAAACTCGACATTGCCGAAAAACGTCTGCCGCAGGATGGCCGTATCTCACTGCGCATTGGCCGCAAGGCGATCGACGTGCGCGTCTCGACCATTCCGTCCCAGTACGGCGAGCGCGTGGTCATGCGCCTGCTCGATAAAAGCAATCTCAAGCCCGACATCAACAAGCTGGGCCTGATTGATGAAGAGCTGGAGAAGTTAAAAGGGCTGATTGACCGCCCGCACGGCATTATCCTGGTCACCGGGCCGACAGGCTCCGGTAAAAGTACCACCCTGTACGCCATTCTTTCGGCGCTGAACGGTCACGAACGCAACATCCTGACCGTGGAAGACCCGATCGAATATGAGCTGGAAGGGGTGGGGCAGACGCAGGTTAACCCGCGCGTGGACATGACCTTTGCCCGCGGGCTGCGCGCTATTCTGCGTCAGGACCCGGACGTGGTGATGATCGGGGAAATTCGTGACGGTGAAACCGCGCAAATTGCGGTACAGGCGTCGCTCACCGGTCACCTGGTCATGTCTACGCTGCACACCAACAGCGCCGCCGGGGCGATTACGCGTCTGCGGGACATGGGGCTGGAGTCCTTTTTAATCGGTTCATCGTTGCTCGGTGTCATTGCCCAGCGTCTGGTGCGTCGGCTGTGTACGCACTGCCGGACCACCAGTCCGCTGGATGCCAATGAAAAAGCGCTGTTCAGCTTTATGGAGGCGCCGCCAAAAGCCATTTACCGCGCGGTGGGCTGTGAACACTGCCGCCAGAGCGGCTATCAGGGCCGTGCCGGTATTCACGAGTTCCTGGTGGTGGACAGCGCCATGCGCCGCGCCATTCATGAAGATAAAGACGAAATGTCCATCGAGACGCAGCTCTTTAAGCAGGCTTACAGCCTGCGCGAAAACGGGCTGCTGAAGGTGATTAGCGGCGTCACCTCGCTGGAAGAGGTGATGCGTGTGACCGCCGAGCGCGGGGGGGATGCGTAATGGCCTTCTACGCCTGGACGGCGACGGATGTCGCAGGCAAAACCCAGCGCGGCACGCTGCAGGCCGAGGGGCAAAAGCAGGTTCGCCAGATGTTGCGCGAGCAAAAGCTGATGCCCGTCAGCATCAGCGAAACCCGTGAAGCGGCGTCTGCCGGAAAAGCAAAAACCGGAGCCAGGCTCTCCACGCCGGTGCTGTCGATGTTTACCCGTCAGCTCTCCACGCTGGTCAACGCCGCACTGCCGCTCGAGAGCGCGCTGAAGGCGATCTCGAAGCAAACGGAAGACAAAAAGCTGGCGGCAATGGTGGTTGAGATCCGCGAGAAGGTGGTGGAAGGTCACACCCTGTTCGACGCCTTCAGCCAGTTCCCGCGCACCTTTGACAAGCTCTACTGCACGCTGGTGATGGCCGGTGAAAAAACCGGCCACCTGGGCGACGTGCTGGAGAAGCTGGCGGAGTACAACGAGCAGCGCCAGAAGATGAAGAGCAAGCTGACGCAGGCGATGGTCTACCCGATTACCCTCACCGTGGTCGCCATCGCGGTCATCAGCATTCTGCTGGTGGCGGTGGTGCCGCAGGTGATCGAGCAGTTCACCCACATGAAGCAGCAGCTGCCGATCACCACCCGCACGCTGATTGCGGTGAGCGATTTCCTGCAGGCGTACGGGATCTACATCGTGGGGATCCTCGGCGGCGGGTTTGTTGGTTTTAAGACCTGGCTCAGAAACGCCAAAAACCGTTTTCGCTGGCACAGCTGGCTGGTGAACGGCTCGCCGATTAAAAAGCTGGTGTGCGCGATCAACAGCGCTCGCTATATCCGCACGCTCAGCATCCTGCAGGCGAGCAGCGTGCCGCTGCTTGAAGGGATGTATATCGCGATGGACGGTATCGAAAACCTCTACGCCCGGCAGGTGCTGGAGCAGGCGGCGGATACCGTGCGTCAGGGGGCCTCGCTCTATGCCGCGCTGGAGCAGGCGAAATTATTCCCGCCCACCATGCTGTACATGATTGCCTCCGGCGAAGAGAGCGGCGAGTTAGGCAACTTAATGGACCGCGCGGCGGAAAACCAGGAGTCGGCGCTACAGCATCGTATTACGTTAACGCTCTCGGTATTTGAACCGGCGCTGGTGGTCTCCATGGCGACGATTGTTTTATTCATCGTGCTGTCAATATTACAGCCGCTTCTGCAACTTAATAATATGGTAGGTTAAATCATGGCTATAAAAACAAAACGTCTGGCTCGCCAGGCGGGGTTCACCTTGCTCGAATTAATGGTGGTGATCGTTATTCTCGGCGTTTTAGCGAGTATGGTGGTGCCCAATTTAATGGGTAATAAAGAAAAAGCGGACGCGCAAAAGGCGACCAGCGATATTGTTGCGCTCGAAGGCTCGCTGGATATGTATAAGCTCGATAACCACCGCTACCCAACGACCGAGCAGGGTCTGCAGGCGCTGGTGACCAAGCCTGAGATCGCGCCGATCCCCAACGGCTACCGCGCCGACGGCTATATTCGCCGCCTGCCGCAGGATCCGTGGGGCAACGATTATCTGCTCGTCAGCCCGGGTGAACACGGCGCCGTAGACGTCTTCTCTGCCGGTCCTGATGGCGAAGCCAACACCGCGGACGATATTACGAACTGGTCTCTGGATAAGAAAGAGAAATAATGAAGAATCAACGCGGCTTTACGTTGCTGGAAATTATTCTGGCGCTGGTGATATTTGCCAGTTGCGCCATGATGGTTGTCTCAACAATACCCTCACGCAGCGGTGCGGATATATTTGGTCAGCAATTAAAAGCCCTCGTTGATTATGGTTCAGACCGCGCGGTCATGGACGGAAATATTGTCGGGCTGGTGATCGCGACCGATAAATATCAGCTGGTCACGCTCGACGATAAAAACGGCGAACGTCACTGGGTGCCGTTATCCGCCGGCCGTATTACCACGAAAGGCGATTTCCCGGAAGAGATGCACGTGTCGCTCTCGCCTCAGCGTCTGGCGGCTAACGTCGAGGCCGACCCCCAGATCCTCTTTCTGCCGGACGGTGAGATTGGGCGTTTTACGCTGACGCTGCAAAGTTACGACAAACAGCATCACTTCCGCGTGGTGTCGCAGGGCGCGGCCCCGGTTTCGGTAGAGAACGATGACTAAAGGCAAGGTTAAGCAGAACGGGATGACGCTCCTGGAGGTGATGGTGGCGCTGGTCATTTTCTCCACCGCCGCGCTGGCGCTGATGAATTCCGTCTCCCTGAACGTGCGCTTCACCCATGGGCTGGCCGAAACGCTGCAGGCCAGCTGGGTTGCAGAAAATCAGCTGGCTGAAGCCCAGCTCAGCAAAACCGATTTTCCCGATGCCGAGGAGCAGGGGACGGAAATCATGGGGGGGCGCAGCTGGTACTGGCATAAGCAGCGGGTGAAAACCGCCAATAGCGGTTGGGCCAATGCCATCCGCGTTTACGCCGAAGGCGATAAAAGCCAGCCGGTCATTTCGCTTCAGATCATTGGGCCGGGAGAAGAGAGCAAGTGAAGACGAGCCGACGCCAGCGCGGTTTTACCCTGCTGGAGATCATGATTGCGCTGACCATTTTTGCGGTCATCAGCACCCTGGCCTGGCAAATTCTCGACGGCGCGATGCGCACCAGTTCGGCAACCGATACCCGCGCGGCGAAGCTTAATCAGCTTCAGCGTGCCTGGAGCCTGATGGAGCGCGATTTTTTCCAGCTGCAGGCGCGGGCGCCGCGCAACGCGCCGGATCTGTTTTTACAGAATGGCGATGCCGTGGAATTTACCACGCTGAACGGCGTGAGTGGCACGGTCCAGCTGGAGCGCGTGCGCTGGCGGCTGGAAGAAGGGCGTCTGTATCGCGACGTCTGGCCGGTGATTGACAGGCCGGCGGACGTCAAACCCGATGAAGTGCCTATCGTCAGCGAGGTGAAAGCGATGCAATGGCGGTTTTATCACCAGGGCTGGCAAAAAAGCTGGGGTGACTCTGCCCATCTGCCAGACGGCGTGGAGCTTACGCTGACCATGGAAAATGGCGACACCTGGCGCTGGGTGTTTACCACGCCGGGAGAGATACCAGAAGCGGCGGCACCGGCGGCAGAAAACGCGCCTGCCCCGCAAAATGCGCCTGCGCCGGACGTGAAGCCATGAGCCGGGTCCATCAGCAACGCGGTGTTGCCCTGCTGGTTGTGCTGATCCTGCTGGTCATGATGTCGGCCCTGGCGGCCAAAATCAGCCAGCAGTTCTGCCGTAATTTGCAGAAAACCCACTATCAGGTGAGCCAGCAGCAGCTGCGCTGGGCAATGCAGGCGCAGGAAAAAGTGGTGAAAGACCGGTTGCAGAACGACGCCAGCGGCGAGAGCAAACCGCTCGACCCGGCGGGCGACTGGCACCAGCCGCTGGAGACGCAGGGTGAAGACTATACGGTGGTCAGCCAGGTCGACGACGCGCAGGACTGCTTCAATGTCAATAACCTGCTGGCCGCAGACAAAGTGGCTCAGGATCAAAATGCGTCAACCGTGCCGGAAAAACCGCGAAAAGAGAAGATTGTCGAGCAGATCCTGACGGACGGCGGCATCAGCCAGACGGCGGCGGAAGAAATTTATCAGCAACTGGTGGATTATCTCGACGGCGACGCCACGACGGTGAAAGAGGGCGCGGAGATGGACGCCTGGTCTGGCGTAGTGCCGGCGCGTCAGCCTGCGAATCAGATGATGCGCACCCTTGCCGAGATCAAGCTGCTGCCGGCGTTTCCTGCGGCAGCGTACCCGAAAGTGAGCAAGCTGTTATGCGCGCTGCCGGACTCGGCCAGCAAGGTGGATGTCAATACTCTGACGCCGGAGCAGGCGCCCTTACTGGCAGCCCTGTTCCCGGGAAAACTCACCGCGGACGATGCCGTACGCCTGATTGAGTCGCGGCCGGAAACCGGCTGGGAAAGTATGGACGTCTTCAGCAAAGCGCTGGAACAGGCCTTCCCGCAGTTGAAGGAAGAGTTGCCGCAGGTGGCCGGGCTGCTCTCCATCAACAGCCGGTATTTTCGCGTCAACTACACCGGCAATACCGATGAGTTAACGCTTCGCGTGGTGAGCCAGCTTCAGGTGAATAACGAAGCCGGTGAAATTGTGACGTGGCAACGTCGTTACCGAATGATTGAATAAGAAAAGTAGAACGCTATGAAACAGGTCCTTTTTGTTCGTCCCGACAGCCGTGAGGACGGGAAAATCATGTGGTGTGAGTCGGGAAGCGAACAGGTTACAACCCTGGCCCCCCCGCAGGCGCTGCATACCCTTGCCGACCATCCTCTGGCTGCGCGCGTGTGTCTGCTGCTGCCCGCCAGTGAGATGATCTTCCGCCACTTTACGCTGCCGAAGAAAATGGCGTCGCAGGCGACCGCCTTCTCGTGGATGGCGGAGGAGACTCTGATTGGTGAGGTGGACGATCTCCACTGGACGGTGCTGAACAAAAAAGGCGCCGAGGTGGACGCCGTGGCGATAGATTCCGCCCGCCTGCAGCAGTGGCTGACCCGCTTTCACGAGGCGGGCCTGAAGGTCATTCAGGTTCTGCCTGACGCCTGGTTGCTGCCGGTCACGGCGGGTGGAAGCACGCTGGTTGCGCGGGAAGAGAACTACTGGTTGCGCTTGTCGCCGCATATCGCCTGTAACGTTGAGGTTGGCCTGTTGCCGCTGCTGATGCAAAAAGCCGGAGAGGGCGAGGTCCGCTGCTACGGGGACATCCCGCCAGGCATTGGGGTTGACGAACAGCTGGCGGCAGAACATCCGCTGGTGCTGATCCAGCCGCAGTGGCGGGCGTGCCGCGTCAACGTGCTGCACGGTGCGTTCAGCGCGAAAGCGACCAGCGCGAGGGCGGCGAAAGGGATGAAGGCCGCCCTCGCGGTGATGGGGCTTCTCTCTCTGGGCCTGCTGCTCGGCCCCCGCATCACCCTGGCGTGGATGCTGGCAGATCGGGAAAATCAGGTGCAGCAGGAGATGGTCGAGCTTTATCAACACCATTTTCCGAGTATGCGTCACCAGACCAACCTTAAGTACCATTTTGGACAGAACATCAAGAAGCAGCCTAAAGGCATTTTTTTGCAGATGGACGAACTGGAAAAGATCCGTCAGTCCGTTCCGTCGATGGAAATTACGCTGTTTGAATATGACGACACGCAGGGAGCCCTGACATTAAGCGTGAGTGCGCAAAACGCGCAGGCATTACAGGAATTCATTCATCAGGCCAGCACGAATTTTGATTTTACGTTACAGCCTATTTCAAAGGACGCGCCGTATACGGCCATGATTACAGGGAAATATAAATGAAAGCGCGAATTGCACAGTTTACATCTCGTTATCAACAATACAGCACCAGAGAAAAATTCATTTTAAAAATAGCGGCGGGAGCTTTATGCAGCGCCGTCATCTATTACGCAGGGATAATTCCCCTGGATAACATGATAAAAAATAGCCAGGCGACGCTGGCGCGACAAATTGAAACGGTAAACTGGATGAAAACAGAAATTGATAAAAATCATCTGCCGGTGCTACAGGTGAAAACCGATAATCCACGCAGCGTGGTGGAGAATAGCGCGCATGAAATCAACCTGACGCTGACCGATATTCGTCAGGATGGTCAGACTCTGGCCTTTGTCGTGAACCGGGTCAACGTGTATGAATTAAAAAACTGGCTGCGGGAGATGAACCTCGCGTCAGGCGTCAGGCTGGAGAAAATGAACCTCACGCCCGTGGATCACCTGAGCGACGTGAAGGCCGAAATCCAGCTGACCTGGAAAAAAGTGGCATGAACGGGCTGATACTCGTCCGGGAGAGTTATCCCGTCGGGTTTGCCGCGATGAGCGGCGTGTTCGGCGCGATCCTGGGGAGCTTTCTCGGCGTTGTGGTGGATCGCGTGCCGGGGATGGTGCTAGAGGAGGAGAGCCGCAGCAACCTGCTTTTCCCGGCGTCACACTGTCCCGTCTGCCAGCATGCACTGCGCGCATGGGAGAACATCCCGCTGCTGAGCTGGCTGGCGCTGCGGGGACGCTGTCGTTGCTGCAAGTCGCCGATTCCGCTGCGGTTATTTTTACTCGAGCTGTTGACGGCGGTGTTCTTTGGCCTCACCGCCCGGTGGATACCGGACTTAGCATCCCTTTTCTCTCTGTGGGTGCTGGCGGCCTTTCTGCTGCCGCTGGCGATGATTGACGGACAGCACCAGCTGCTGCCCGACTGCCTGACGCAGCCGCTGCTCTGGGCCGGGCTGCTGTTCCACGCCTTCAGCCACGGGCTGCTCCTGCGTGATGCGCTGCTCGGCGCGGTGGCAGGCTATCTTTCGCTCTGGCTGGTGTACTGGGCGTTTCGTCTGCTTACTAGTCGGGAAGGGCTGGGCTACGGCGATTTCAAGCTGCTGGCGGCGCTGGGCGCCTGGTGCGGCTGGCAGTCACTGCCTGCGATTGAATTAATTGCCGCATTAAGTGGCATAGTGGGCTATTTGCTATTAAATAAATCGAATAAAAATAACCTAAGGAAGTTGCGATTAAGTGGTCCGCAGCTCCCGATATGACGCCCCAAACCGTCCTTTATCGACGTCCTGTGGCTCAATTTTCCAATTTTCAGCCCAAAATCGTCTCTTCGTGGCTGATTTTGGCC